>NZ_JANFYP010000070.1:0-1798 GCF_024460535.1 Blautia sp. MSK.18.38
TTTCGGAGTGATCCGGAACCTGCTGTTTTTGGGTGTATATACTGTTGTTTTATGTAAGGTTATTTTGTTACTGTTCACTGGTCAATGTCATTTAGTTAATTTTCAAGGTTAGATCTTATACATGAGGTCTAACCTCTTTTTTAGTTTTTCCCTAAATAGGGGTTGACACTTCAACTCAAATGTGCGGCCGCTCTCACTACTGATTGGTTTTTAGAAGTAGTGAGAGCGGCCCTTGTAGTTAAAGAAGCATCTGCACGATGCAAATACAACTACAAGGAGATTTTTTTATGCTACAAAACCAAATCAAAACCATATTTAAAAGGGCACTGAAAAAGTCTGATTCTAAAAAAGAATTGGGCTTTTTTGTGAAAATTTCGGTCGCCCGGCAAAGGAACCAGAAATGATGTTTAAACTGCTTTTCCTGAAAAAACTGTACGATCTTTCTGACGAAGCCCTGATTAGCAGCGCCCAGACGGACATGGCATATAAATTTTTCCTTGACCTGGAACCAGAAGCAAAAATGATAGATCCCAGTCTTCTCACAAAATTCAGAAAAACTCGTATTACAGAAGATATTCTGGAAGAAATGTTAAAAGAAACCATTCAACAGGCTTTGGATAAAAATCTGATCAAATCGGGAACCATTATCGTTGATTCCACCCATACAATTGCTTCTGTCTGGGCAAAATCTCCAACGCAGATTCTGCGGGATATGAGCAAACAACTTCGGAAAGAGGTTTATAAAACAGCTTTTGAATTATCAGAGCGATTTCCTGAGAAACCCTCTTTGGAAGCAGGACTGGATGAAGAAATTGCCTATACTAGGGAACTACTCCAGGTTCTGGAGGAAGGAATAAAATCCTGTGGAAATAAAAAGATACAGAAACTTTCTCATGAAATGAAAGAACTACTAGAAGATGAGCGGCTCAAAGAGATCCGATCCAAAGATGATAAAGATGCACGGTTTGGACATAAAACGGCAACCAGTACGTTCTATGGATATAAGAATCATCTTGCGATGACTGAAGAACGTCTCATTGCGGGGATCACTGTAACAGATGGAGGAGCACCAGATGGGCAGGAATTACCAAAACTGATAGAAAACGCGAAGGAAAATGGAATAAAAGTTACAGAAGTTATAGGCGATATGGCATATGTCAGTGATGACAATCTGGAAGTCTGCGGAAAAGAGATTACATTGATTGCCAGAACCAATACAGCAGTAGCTGCTGCAGCAAACGGGAACCTTGAGGAAGGTTTCTGCTTTAATAAAGATGCTGGGATGCTGCAGTGTCCTGCCGGAGAGCTTTCCACGCGTGTAGAAAAAAGAACGGCAAAAAATGGGAATACTTATTTAAGATATATATTTAGCAAAGTAACGTGTCGGAAATGTCCCCAAAGAGAAAAATGCCGTGTAGGAAGATCAAACGCTAAAACAAGAAGCTACAGTATCACGCAAGCAAGCGAGAAAAATCTTGAAAGGCTTAAATTTGAAGAAAGCGAATATTTTCAGGAGCGAATGAAGATTCGGCACAGGATAGAAGAAAAGAATGGAGAACTAAAGGAAGCTCACGGTTTGCGTAAAGCAGATTCGAGAGGTTTATTTGCTATGCATCTGCAAATGTATTTTACGGCATTTACAGCAAATGTAAAACGAATAGTAAGATTAGATGAGCTGGCTATGGAGTAAACCATAGCTTTTTATGATTTTCCTAAGTAAAGATTTGAAAATAATATAAAAGACTATAAATGAGCAAGTTCGTGATTTTGCATAAAAGAAAGACACCTCGATTCCATG
>NZ_JANFYP010000071.1:0-1791 GCF_024460535.1 Blautia sp. MSK.18.38
GAAGTGTGGTAACACATGGAGCTGACTGTTACTAATCGGGTGAGGGCTTGACCAACAAGCCGAGGAAGCGGGGATACCCCCCCGCTGTAGTATCGGTACGCAGGTTAAATTTGATTCAAAAAGTTTGATTAACCATCAACAAAGCATGTATGTAGTTTTTAAGGTACAAAGGGAAAGAGGAAAGCAGGAGAAAAATCAGTACATGGATTTTTCTCCTGTTTTTATTATATATAATCATACATCTCCCACCATTTACATCTCTTTTTCCATATGCTACAATAGGTAAGACCAAAGGAGCCTGACCAGGCTGTGAGGAGGTGCAGGCTTTGACCTTTGAACTTGATTTGGGCAATTTAATCGTAAGGAGGAAAGAAAAGAGTATGTTTAATTTTCTTGTGACTGCCGAAGGCGGTCTCACAACGGCAGGATATGCCGTATCTGTTATTGCAGTCCTAATTTTGATAATTCTGGTAGCAGTATTACTTCAGAAAAACACATCTGCATTAAAATTTACCACACAGCAGCTGGTTACCTGTGCAGTAGCATTGGCACTTGCATATGTAACTTCCTACATTAAGATATTTAAACTGCCATTTGGCGGATCTGTGACCTTGTTCAGTATGTTGTTTATTGTTCTGATCGGTTACTGGTATGGCATTAAGGTAGGAATTCTTACCGGTCTTGTATATGGGATTTTTCAGTTCCTCCAGGAGCCATATGTCCTTTCATTTTTTCAGGTATGCTGTGATTACATTCTGGCATTTGGAGCCATGGGGCTTTCCGGATTATTTACAAAATCCAGAAAACATGGTCTTCTTAAAGCATACATACTAGCAATTCTGGCAAGAGGGGCATTCCATGCACTTGGCGGATATCTTTATTGGATGGATTATATGCCGGATAATTTCCCGAAGTCTCTGACAGCTTTGTATCCGATTATTTACAATTACAGTTATATTCTTCTGGAAGGTGTACTGACGATCGTAGTAATTTCTATTCCGGCAGTATCCCGTGCACTTGGGCGAATGCGAATAATGGCAACTGGTGGAAACCGACAATCTGCAGCCACCGAAAAATAATTAATACAGACACATAAATAAAAATAGATCGTTCAAGCTACTACGATCTTTTTTTATTGAAAAATCACAAAAAGTTATATAAAACAAACCAAAAACACAAAGAATACTTTTCACCTAAAGAAAGTTGTGCTATGATAATCAGGCGGAATAATTTCCCGTTCAAACGGATGAAGGCAAGTCCCCACCTACAGTTTATTGCTTTTCGCAACCACATAGGAGACTTCTTTGATTCGGTTAAAATATTTCAGACAGATATAACATATCTGAACATATAAAATACAAAAGAAAAAGCAGCCATACAGTTGCGAAAAGGAGAATATCTTAAGTAATCAAATTTGTTGACTAATGTGATCAAATGTGTTTAAAAGTACTCAAAAGAGTAAATTATTATGAACACATCAAATATCACAAATTACAAGCCAAAAGATTTTGCTGAACTGTTAGGTGTATCTGTAAAAACATTACAGCGTTGGGATAGAGACGGAACTCTAAAGGCAAACCGAACTCCAACTGATAGACGTTATTACACTTATGACCAATATCTGCAATTCAAAGGAATAAGTACTGAAGATGACCAACGTCAGGTAGTTATTTATGCCAGGGTATCTACAAGAAATCAAAAAGATGATTTACAAAACCAGGTTGCATTTTTACGACAGTTTTGTAATGCCAAAGGTATTATTGTAGACCAGTGTATTGAAGATTATGGAAG
>NZ_JANFYP010000072.1:0-1738 GCF_024460535.1 Blautia sp. MSK.18.38
TGCAGATAGTATAACAGGCAAATGTCCGAGAATTGTTACAAGGACAAATATATTTATTATTTTACAGCTTTTTTCTGTGTACTGCAATTTTATATAAAGAAAGGACAGCAGTGTCAAATTGCTGTCCTTACGGCTTATTATAGCTGGTAGTGTATAAGCGTGGGTTCATCATATTTGGTGTGGTATCTTTAACTATGGGAAACTCCGTTCTCCCATTTATTCACCGCTGGAGTAGTTACTCCTAAGCGGTTTGCCATTTCCTCCTGGGTGAAACCAGACTCTTTTCTATATTTTTTTATCACATTTCCAATATTCATCCTAATTCTCTCCTGATTGAAATTTCAAAAGCTTTTGTGATTAAATCATAGCAGGATTGGAAATTGAACACAATTGAATTGTTGTTAAATAAAATTCATATTTTTTAACTGATGGGAAAGTTGATCGTGATCAGCAGTTGGTTTTTTGGGCATATCCTAACAAAAGGAATCATGGAGACTGTGTTTTACGATACTTTGTATGTTTCCCTGGTCACCAATTAATTAATTATGCATACTCTAACAGAAGAAGTCTGTAAAGGAGTATCTGCATGAAAAATAAAAAATGGATTGCACTGGCGGCAGCAGTTGTGCTGGCGGTGACGGCGCTGCCAATGGGAGTATTTGCTGCGAAGAAAGACAGCACAGAAGAGAAGCTTACAAAGGTTACACTGAATGAAGTCGCACATTCAATCTTTTACGCACCGCAGTATGTGGCGATTGAGGAGGGATATTTTGCGGAGAAAGGTCTGGATCTGACGCTGGTGACGGGATTCGGAGCAGATAAAACGATGACTGCTGTGATTTCCGGTGAGGCAGATATTGGATTTATGGGCGCAGAGGCATCTGTTTATGCTTATCAGGAGGGCGCCACGGATCCTGTCGTAAATTTTGCACAGTTAACCCAGCGTGCGGGGAATTTTCTAGTGGCAAGAGAAGAGATGCCTGATTTCAAATGGGAGGATCTAAAAGGAGAGAAGGTTCTTGGCGGTCGTAAGGGCGGAATGCCGGAAATGGTATTTGAATATATACTGAAGAAAAACGGCATGGATCCGCAAAAGGATTTGATCATCGACCAGAGTATTGATTTCGGTTCCACAGCAGCAGCTTTTACAGGTGATGATTCCGCGGCATATACAGTAGAATTCGAACCATCTGCGACCATTCTGGAAAAAGAAGGAGCAGGCTATGTAGTTGCATCTCTCGGAGAGGCATCCGGATATGTACCATATACATCCTACAGTGCAAAGGCAAGCTACATGAAAGAAAACCCTGAGATCATCCAGAAATTTACCGATGCACTTCAGAAGGGAATGGACTATGTGCAGAGTCATACGCCGGAGGAAATCGCAGAAGTGATTGCACCGCAGTTCAAGGAAACAGATCTTGAAACCATCACTGCCATTGTAAAACGTTATTATGACCAGGATACCTGGAAAGAAAATCTTATTTTTGAAAAAGACAGCTTTGAGCTTCTGCAGGATATCCTGGAAGATGCAGGTGAGCTGACGGATCGTACAGCGTATGAAAATCTGGTGCAGACAGAGTATGCGCAGAAAGCATGTAAAAATTAAAAAATAGTTTAGAAAGTTTAAAAAACATGGGAAAAACCTGCGGCATTTATCCAATGCGTCGTAAAACCCCTTGTTTCAGCTATGGGGATATAAGACGCGTCCATCGAATTTATGCAAGTAATTGAAGAT
>NZ_JANFYP010000073.1:0-1560 GCF_024460535.1 Blautia sp. MSK.18.38
CTGCCACTCAAAATATGTGTAAATATACTCACATCGAGATAACGTAGACTCTCACGAGTTCTACTTACTGCTTCACCGTGTATGTTTTTGATTGACCGAAATCATATCTACTCACAAGTTCTTGTACACTCCACAGTCGTAAATTCCCGAAAATAGCCTTCGGTACATACTTACGTTTGCGTTTTAGTTATGCAACTTCGTAAGTTATTGCATCTCTCAAATTAAGTGCAGCATTGAGATCTCTGTCTTCGACATAACCGCAACTGCATTTGAATATTCTATCTGAAAGCTTTAAATCTTTTTTGACAGCGCCACAGCAGTGACAGGTTTTAGATGATGGATACCATCTATCTACTACTCGAAGTTCGATCCCATTTTCATTGCATTTGATTTGAAGCTTTGTTCTAAATTCATAAAACTTTTGTGATGCAACTGCTTTTGAAAGATGTCGATTCTTCATCATACCATTTACATTTAAGTCCTCGATCGTTATATAAGATGGCTTGGTCTTCACTATCTCAGCGATTGTCTTGTTAATGTAATCAGTACGGATATTATCTATCTTATGATGAAGTTTCTGTACCTTAAGTTTTTGTTTTTGTATATTCGCCCTTTGAGTGACTTCTCCTTTCTTTAGATTTTCATACTTACGGGAGAGACATCTCTGTTCCCGAATAAGTTGTTTCTCAAGCTTTTTCAGTCTTGCTGACTTGTTGATGTTCTTATAAGTCTTACCATTAGAAACAATGGCAAAATCCTTTAATCCCAAGTCTATGCCAATTCCTGCATTGGAATTATCAGCAATCTTGTTATCAGAAATTTCTACAAGAACTGAAACATAGTATCTGTCAGCTTTCATTGAGACCGTGCCACTTTTAACCACATATCCGTCTTTAGTTGTTGGAATATATCCTTTTTCTTTGATACGGACCCAACCAAGTGACGGAATATTGATTCTATGCCTTTCGCAACGACAATCCTTTGGATTATTCTTTACAAAATACATCTTTACATCAGATCTGCCTTTCTTTTTGAACTTAGGAAAAGCACTCTCGTGATTGAAAAATCTTGTAAAAGCAGTTTGTCCATTATTTACTGACTGTGTTACTGCTTTTGAATAAGCTTCCTTGATCCACGAATACTCCGGATGCTCAGAAAGATATTCATTGTTAAGCCAGACTCTAAACCTGTTACTGCTCATAAACTTTTCACCGTTGTTGTAAAGTTCTTTATTATGGGCAAGATAGAAATTATAAATAAATCTACAAGTTCCTATCGTCTTATGAATCTTGACTTTCTGTTCCTCTGACGGATTTATTTCCGTCTTGAAGCTCTTTAGCAATTTCCACATCCCTTTCTATTTGTTTTTTATACTTACGAAGTCCGTACAACCTGCAAGAGAACACATGGAGTATTGAAACAATATCCTGCACGAGGTTTTGATTTTTTGTTCCATCACTTCATCTAATAATTCGTTCCACTTTTTACGATTGTAATTAAGGCCACTTCCATAATCTTCAATACACTGGTCTACAATAATACCTTTGGCATTACAAAACT
>NZ_JANFYP010000074.1:0-1484 GCF_024460535.1 Blautia sp. MSK.18.38
GAGACTATGAAAAAATCTCTGTAAATAGGATTCTTCTATGATAAGAAAGGGTGAGTAGCTTAAAAACTAGGCTTTTCACCCTTGCTTTATATATAACAGTTGTTGAATGGCATGTCAAGAGCAGGCGGTTCCCCGCCTGTTTCTCTGACCTGTTTTTTATTATTCTGGCAGCCGGCCTTCATACATAATACTCAGTTCACCATATACCTGCGCCCAATTCCGGATTGTACTGGTCCATTTTTTGGTGGCTTCAAATGTAGCAAGATATAATGCCTTTAAAAGGGCCGTATCACTTGGAAATACGCTCCTCTGACGGTTCAGTTTCCGATAGGTGGAATTCAGGGATTCGATGGCATTTGTAGTATAAATCACTTTTCTGACCGTTGCTGAAAATTTGAAAATTGGAGAGATCGCATCCCAGTTATCTTTCCAGCGTTTCATGGAATTCGGATATTTCGGTGCCCATTTTTCTGTCACACGGTCTAAGGCTGCCAGGGCCTTCTTTTCGTCAGACGCCTGATAAATGGTCTTCAGGTCCGTGGCAAATGCTTTTCTGTCCTTATCAGGGACATATTTTAGAGTATTTCTTACCTGATGCACGATACAGCGCTGATATTCGGTTTTGGGGAAAGCTGCAGCAATAGCTTCTTTGATACCGGTTAAGCCATCCGCACAGATAACCAGTACATCTTTTACGCCCCGGTTTTTTAGCTCATTCATAACAGAAAGCCAATATTTTGCACTTTCATTATCACCAACACTGATAGTCAGAACTTCTTTCTTTCCTTCTGTGTTGATTCCCAGAATTACGTAAGCTGCGAGCTTTCGGATCACGCCATTGTCTCTTACGGAGTAGTGGATCGCATCGATGTAGAGAATGGGATATACTTCGTCCAGCGGCCGGTTCTGCCAGTCTTCGATCTGTGGCAGGATCTTATCGGTCACATCAGAAATAAAGCTTTCTGATGTCTCAAACCCATAAATATCTTCAATGGTTTCAGAAATCTGCCGGGTAGTCATTCCTTTGGCATACATGGAAATGATCTTCTGATCAATATCAGAAATATCTTTCTGACGTTTTTTTACGACCTGTGGTTCAAATGTTGATTTACGATCCTGCGGCACTTCGATTTCCATGGAACCGTATCGGCTGTTGACTTGTTTGTGCTTATAACCATTGCGATAGTCATCATTATCTGAGCGTTCTGATTTTTCATAGCCGAGATGATCATCCATTTCTGCTTCCATCATTTCCTTAATGGTGCCGCCCAAGAGATCTTTAAGTGCGTCCTGAATATCTTCAGCAGACTGGATGTCATACTCTTCAAGGAGCTGATGGATAATATTTCGTTTTCCTTCTGTCATTTGTACTCGATGTACAGGTTTCTTTTGTCTTGCCATAATAAAAGGCCCTCCTAATGATATTTATTTTATCATAGAAGAACCTTCTAAACATTATTTTACAGAAAAAGTTTCATACTCTC
>NZ_JANFYP010000075.1:0-1421 GCF_024460535.1 Blautia sp. MSK.18.38
GGTTGCGTATCAGAAGAAGCACATGGTATAATCTTCTTGCGTGTAGGTATATCATGGCTTCGGTCTGATAGAACCTTTGGCGGTTTCTTTGGAAGCCGCCTTTTTAATTTGCCGCAGTTCTTGTTACGGCTTTTACATTTCCTCTATCCCTCAAATCACGACCTTCATTCGCTTCCATAAACATTTCCAGAATATCGGTTTTAATCAGGACTTTGCGACCAACCTTTAATACTGGAAGTTTCTTCCATTCTACAAGCTGTCTTAAGGTGTTTCTGCCGATTCCCGTATAGTCAGCAGCTTCTTCGATGGATAATGCAATTTTTCTTTGCGTCATATAATCACCTCCTTATAAATTGCATTATGCAATTCTTGTGATGTAAGTATATCCTTTTTATATCTTTTTGTCAAGCGTTACGAAATATTAAAAGCAAATATTATATTGCATATTGCAATTTTGGAAAAACAATGCTATAATTCATACATACCGAAAAAGGAGGCAGTCAGCATGAAAGATAAAGAACTACGCAAGCTGATAGGCAGCAGAGTAAAACAGCGCCGTCTGGAATTGAATCTGACACAGCCTTATGTCGCAGAAAAGATGGGGGTTACCGCTTCTACAATCCTGCGTTATGAGAATGGTTCGATTGACAATACGAAAAAAATGGTGCTGGAAGGTCTTTCGGAAGCACTCCATGTATCTGTGGAATGGCTCAAAGGGGAAACAGATGAATATGAAACCGACATTACGGATAAGAGAGAGTTACAGATTCGTGATGCGATGGGAGATATTCTGGAACAGTTACCGCTTGCCCTTACCAAAGAAGAAGATGCTTTTTCAAAAGATTTATTACTGCTGATGTTAAAACAATATGGTCTGTTTTTGGATTCCTTCCAGTTCGCCTGCAAAAACTTCAAGGGGAATGCTGGTCAGACGGATATTGCCAAAACAATAGGGTTTGAATCGAATGATGAATATAATGAGATTATGTTCTTAAGGGAAATCACTCCTACCATCAATGCTTTTAATGAGATGGCAGACGTTGTAAGGCTCTATTCCAAGAAACCAAAAACAGCAGAACAAAGGCTTGCAAATCTTTTATCAGAAGTCTTATACGAAGATTCCGAATCGGTATAGTAAGACAACCGGAGTTATGATATACTTACACGCACGAAGCATTTCATCAGTTCCGATTGTCTAATATCGAAAGGAGACATACGATTATGGCAAAAGGATCTGTAAGAAAAAAAGGAAAGAAATGGTACTACCGCTTCTATGTAGAGGACGCAAGCGGCAATCTTGTTCAGAAAGAATGCGTTGGAACAGAAAGCAAAAGTGAAACTGAAAAGCTGCTCCGTCAGGCAATGGATGATTATGAGAAAAAGAAATTTGTTGCCAAAGCGGAAAATCTCACAGTCGGACA
>NZ_JANFYP010000076.1:0-1329 GCF_024460535.1 Blautia sp. MSK.18.38
CTATAAATGAGCAAGTTCGTGATTTTGCATAAAAGAAAGACACCTCGATTCCATGTGTTGTATAATGAAAGTGCCAAAACAAACATTTGCAACATTTACGAAAGAAGGTGTCTCTCGCAAATACTATACATCATTCCTCATTCATATACAACCAGTTTAAAAAATTAAACTTATGCAAATTTTATTCGAACCGAGTAATAAACCATCTTATGAGTATCCTAATCAGTATTTTCATTTTAGGATATCATGGAAAAACTACGGACTTTGCTAAAAACAGTTCCTGCCACAGAACTACGATTGCCCATTTTCTCAATTCCGGAAAATGGGATGATTCATTACTTTCAGATACGTTAAAATGCTCTGTCATTGAGATTATTTATTCAGAAGCAGCACGCACCGGAAAGCCTGTTCTCTGTATTGTGGACGATACGATTGCTTCAAAGACAAAGCCTTCGTCACGGGCTTTACATCCGATTGAAGATGCGTATTTTCACCAATCCCATTTAAAGGGAAAACAGGATTACGGGCATCAGGCAGTTGCTGTTATGCTTTCCTGCAATGGCATTGTTCTGAACTATGCTTTTGTAATGTACAATAAGTCAATTTCCAAGATTGACATTGTACAAAGCATTGCAAAGGAGCTGCCTGTTCCACCGGTAATGTCCTATTTTCTTTGCGACTGCTGGTATGTTTCTGAAAAGATAATCAATACCTTTGCACAGAGAGGGTTCCATACCATCGGTGCTTTGAAAACAAACCGTTTGCTGTATCCATCGGGAATGAAAAAGAAACTTCGTGAACTGGCCGCCGAATTGTCTGTTACACATCGTGAATTTGACCTTGTGACAGTCAAAAAACGAAACTATTATGTGTACCGGTACGAGGGAAACCTCAACGGCATAGAAAATGCGGTAGTTCTTTTGAGTTATCCGGAAAAAGCATTTGGTAATCCCAAAGCATTGCGTGCTTTCATCAGTACAAACGCAGCCCTGTCTACACAGGAGATTCTTTCCTGGTATGTGTGTCGATGGCCGATTGAAGTATTTTTCCGCCAGTGTAAGGATAAACTGGCACTGGACAGCTATCAGATACGCTCTGCACAGGGAATCAAAAGGTACTGGCTGCTTATGTCACTGGCACATTTCATGTGTGCAGTGGGTACTGGTAGGTTCTGTTCGTTTGAAACTGGATATCACGAAATCTGTGATACCATTCAGCTGGAAAAGTATCGTTATCTTTTTCAATGCGCAAAGGAAAGCAATGATTTTGATTCATTTATGAAATTCGCAGTGTAGTTTTGTGCAATTTTTCAAATTTGCTCATTTATAG
>NZ_JANFYP010000077.1:0-1316 GCF_024460535.1 Blautia sp. MSK.18.38
CAGGATAAGAAAAACCCTGACCGTCATGGAATCCGTATCCCTGTATTAGACGAAAACGGAATTCAGAAGATGGGTGCAAGAAACCGCCTGCAATGGAAACGGGTGCTGACCGATGCTACCGGATGGAACAATCCAAAAAATTGTGAACTGTGGCGGAGTGAATGGGCAAAGGTGTGTAATGAACATCTTCCTTTGCATAATCAGGTCGATCACCGTTCTTATGAAAAACAGGGAAAACTCCAGATTCCTACCATCCATGAAGGCGCTGACGCAAGAAAGATTGAACAAAAGTTTCTTGCCGGGCAGGAAATAAAAGGTTCGTGGAAAGTAGCGGAAAATCAAATCATAAAACAACAAAACACGTTATTGCAAAAGATACTGGACACCTTTGGAAAAGTATCGGGTGCATTATCATTATGGAAGGAGCGATTAAATGACATTAGAAGAAAGCCGGGAAATTATACCCTTAATGGAATCCATGATTGGGCAAATCGAAGAACAGCAGACCTTAATGGCAGAAATGATTCTGGAAATGCAGAACCGGGACACCCAACTCTCTCTTATGCAGGAACAGAATCAGAAATTGCAAAAATTAAACAGCGAGTTATCCGAGCTGCTCAACATTTTGCCAAATACCGAGGAACTGCTTTCCAAGATGGAAGAACAGAAAACGAAGATAGAACTTTTGGAAAACGAAAATCAGCAATGGCAGAAATTGGCACAGACTCTGAACAGCGAAAACAGTTTATTGCTGAAACAGAACACCGAATTGCTGAACTGGAACAGCAAATAAGGAAAGGACGTGATATAGATGAACGAATCCAGAGAATCAAAGAACGCCGAACAGTTGGAAGAACTTCTGCTCTTGACCGAGGAGATACAAGAAGAACTGGAACAGAAAGACCAGCTTATCGAGGAACTGAAGACGCAGCTCAGCGAATCTCTGACCTTGAACGAGAAATTAAACAAAGAGAACAAAGCCGGGAATATTCAAGCATTAAAGAACGACTTGAAGCTAGCAGACAGAGCATTGCGGAACGAGAAAGAGAAGCTGCGAAGCGCAAACGTCACGATAGGGGAATGTCAAGATAAAATACGATGCTTAACACAACAACGGGATTATGCCCGGACACATCAGAAAATCGTAGAGATACCGGTAGAAAAGCCGGTACTCTATGAAAAATGTGAAGCCTGTGACCGGACAGCCTATCAGAATGAAAAAGCGAAATACGAAACACAAAAAGAGCGACTTGCAGGACAATATAAAGCAAAAACGGTAATGTTCCAAACAACCTTGTTCCTTCTTGCATGGTATT
>NZ_JANFYP010000079.1:0-1237 GCF_024460535.1 Blautia sp. MSK.18.38
GCGGATGCTATGAATTTATCATGCAGCTTGAGAACGGATTTGATACGGTTGTAGGAGGTGCAGGAGGACATCTGTCAGGAGGAGAGAGGCAGCGTATCTCCATTGCAAGGGCAATGCTGAAGGATGCTCCGATTGTAATTCTTGATGAGGCAACTGCTTATACGGATCCGGAAAATGAGGCGATTCTGCAGAATTCTATTGCAAAACTGGTAGCAGGGAAGACACTGATCGTAATCGCACACAGGCTTTCTACCGTTAAGGACAGTGATCAGATCTTTGTCGTAAATGATGGAAATGTAACAGCACATGGTACACATGAGGAACTACTGATGTTATGCCCGCTTTATAAGGAAATGTGGGATGCCCATATTTCTGTAAAAGATACGGTGAAGGAGGGAGAATGATATGTTTGGAATTCTGGCAAAATTCTTTCGTTTTTCAGGTAGGGAAAATGGTAATAAATTTAAACTGTCGATAGTGATCGGACTTATAGAGGCTCTCGCTTCAGCAATGAAGATACCGGCTATTATGTACATATTGATTGGTTTGATGAGTGGAAAACCAATAGGAAAATATATTGGTGGTTCAATTGCGATCATGGTGATTGCAATTGTAGTTGATGTCATCTGTAAGAGATACTCTACAGTGCTTCAGACAGAAGGAGGATATAATGCGAGTGCTTTTATGAGAATCAAGATTGCAGAGCATCTGCGCTATCTGCCGATGGGATATTTTAATGCCAACAGCATCGGGGAAATTTCTTCTATTACGACGAATACAATGGAAACACTTGGCGATGTAGCTGCGAGAGTGGTTATGCTGACCATGCAGGGAATTCTGGAAACATCCATGATCATTCTTATGCTGTTTCTTTTTGACTGGAGAATTGGACTGACAGCTGCAGCAGGAGTGCTTATTTTCTTTGGTGTAAATGCTGTGATGCAGAATGCAGGGAAAAACGATTCAGAGCAAAAAGTGGTATGCGATACAGAGCTTGTAAATCAGATCATGGAGTATCTGCAGGGAATATCAGAAGTAAAATCATACAACCTGCTTGGAAAACAGGCAAAAAGATTAAATGATGCAAATGAAGCATGCGAAAAGATTAATACAAAGATGGAGATGTTGTTTGTCCCTTATCATTTTCTGCAAAGCGTCATAACAAAAACCACAGGTGCAGTAATCGTAGCATGCAGTGCATATTTTTATATTAATGGAACTATGAGTGCGGTCTATG
>NZ_JANFYP010000008.1:0-128751 GCF_024460535.1 Blautia sp. MSK.18.38
TAGGTTTGTATTTGGCTCGTGAGATTGTAACAAGGCAAGGGGGCTATATCAAGGTCGTTTCAGAGCTGGGGCAAGGCTCAGAATTTTCTATTATGCTTCCTGTAAGGTAAGATACAGCCACTTTTTTTGAAATGTCCGAGCGTTGTAACATTTCATCTCGATTTTCGATAAAAATTTTTCCTACCTCGGACATTTGTGTAACATTTGTGGTTTACAATGACTTCATCAACAGGTAGAAAGCCTTGAAAGGAGCATTTGAATATGAGCATTTTACAAACAATCGACTTAAAGAAGTATTACGGCACAGAACCAAACATCACTCGTGCCCTTGATGGTGTAAATTTTACTGTGGAACAGGGAGAATTTGTTGCCGTAGTTGGAACTTCCGGCAGCGGCAAGTCTACGTTACTCCACATGATGGGAGGACTTGATACCCCCACTTCCGGCAGCGTGATTGTACGGGGGGAAGAACTTGCGAAAAAGAATGATGATGAATTGACAATTTTCCGCCGTCGTAACATAGGGTTTATTTTCCAAAACTACAATCTGGTTCCGATTTTGAATGTATATGAAAACATCGCCCTGCCTGTGGAATTGGATGGTGATACCGTAGATAAGAAATTTATGGACGAAGTTGTGTATATGCTGGCTTTAGAAGATAAGCTGGAAAATATGCCAAACAATCTTTCAGGCGGTCAACAGCAGCGTGTAGCGATTGCACGAGCTTTAATTACAAAGCCGGCGATTGTCCTTGCTGACGAACCGACTGGAAATCTCGACAGCAAGACCAGTGCAGATGTGTTAGGGCTTTTGAAACGTACCAGCGGAGAATTTAATCAGACCATTGTAATGATTACTCACAATAACGAGATTGCCCAGCTCGCAGACCGCATTGTGCGGATTGAGGATGGCAAAATTGTAGGTTAAAGGAGGTGGGAATTATGAATTATCCTTTTGAAAATGATACAGAGAGAATAGAGAAAAGGATTGCTGAAAAGAGTGTATTCTCTGAAAAGAATAGGACATTTCTAATCAGAGTTATCATCTTGATTGCGGCATTTCTGTTGAGCTTTTCTGGTATTCTTTTGTGCAATGCAACGCTTAGTACGCAGCAGATCGCCCATGTAAATAATACAACTGAAGCAGTAGGAACTGTTTTAGGAATTGTTATTGTACTTCTTTGTACGGCAGGGCTGGCTGTCAAAAATATTCTTTATGTATCTGTACTGCAACGAGTACATGAATTTGCACAATTACGGGCAATCGGCGCAACATACCAGCAAATTAAATCAGTGGTCAAGAAAGAACGTGACAAAATAGCAAAACCTTGCATTGTGTTGGGAACAGTCATCGGTTTTCTGGTAAACATAGTTTTACCACTTCATTTTTACTGGATACCAAGCATTGTATGTGCGGTAATCTCCGGCATATTTATTTGGATTATCACAGCTTTGGCTTTTCAAGCACCAGCGAAAATGGCTGCATCTACATCACCAATAGAAGCACAACATACACAGGCAACAAACTATTTTAGAAGTGTTGGGGCAAAGCGTAAACTTACGCCTATAAGAATCGGGTGGATGTATTGTAGAGCCAATAGAAAGAAAGCTGCCTATACATTTTTATCTCTCATTATGAGTGGGATTTTAATGTTCGGTGTTTTTTCAATATTGAATGCGATAAATCCCGAAAGACTTGCGTCACAACCTTACCAGGGAAATAGTGATGTATTTGTACTACTAAATTCAACGGCTGATGAAGAATCCACCTATGATTTAATGAAATCTACACCATTTACAGAAGAAAAAAAGCAAAAATTGTATAACATTTCAGGTGTAAAAGATGTTTATGAATTGTATATGCTGGACGGCATTCTGACAAATTCAGAGGGGGAAAAATTTGAACTGTCCATTGAAAATGCTGTAAATCCAGAAACATTTAAAAATGAAATTGTTGAGGGTATGCAACCAAGTCATGAATTACAGAATGGAGCAATTCCTGTTGCTATCAATAGACAGTCTCCTTATTATCAGAAACTGAATATGCAGCTTCAAGTTGGAGATTATCTGCCGTATATCATAGATACAGGATATGGTCAAAAAGAAGTGGAGTTAGTTGTAAGCGGATTTGTAGAAAACAGCGATACTGGGCTTGTTATTTATACAAGTGGTGAAAATATGAAATCACTGTCAGAAATGAATTGTACGCTTGCATGGTATATTTGTTTGGATGATAACGGAAAAGACGTAGCAACAGAGATAATCAAAGAAATTTTTATAGATGACGACAGAGTTGATGTGTCTGTTTTGGCTGATGATGTTATGGCATTGGAAGATTACTTCCATAATGCGAAAGTCATCATTACAGTTTTGGTGGTGCTTATTAGTCTGTTTTCATTTATAAATATGCTGAATACCAGCATTACAAATGCCATTGCCAGAAGACACGACTATGCACTACTGGAAGCTACAGGTATGACAAAATTGCAGTTGCGAAAAGTACAGCAGTCGGAAAGTTTCATCTATCTGGTTGGAAGTTTTATAGGAAGCTGCATTTTAGGCATACCAATCGGATTGCTGCTTTGTACCCAAATATCAAAAATTCCCGGACTTTCATACTTTGAATATCACTTCCCAGTTCTTTTTGTGCTTTTATACTTTGCTGCGGTTGTGATGGTCTATCATGTAGTATCAGTATATCAAAAGAAATCTTTGCAACAGCACTCAATTATAGAGCGCATTAGAACGATAGGCTAAGTTTTAATAATCCGTCAGCTCCACAATTACATTACTCTGCTGATACAGCCAGTCCGTAAATTCTTTCGGGCTGGCTGTTCCTGTTTTTACAGCCTTTTTTCTCTGCAAGGCTTCTTTCTTAAAGTCGGAAAAGGCAGCCTGTATTTTTTCCAGACGGTCAGCCGGAAAGCCTGCGGTATTTTTTACCCGGTTTATTTTGTTGCGCCAGTTCTGGCATTCATTTTTATAAAGCAGGTCATAGTTATTTTCTCTTGCCCTTTCGTCAAATTCCCGCTTGTTTTGAAGCGCCTGTGCTTTTCGGCACTTGTCGCTGCACAGTTCATACCGCTGGCTCTTTGCCAGAAAATATTTCCCACAGACCTTGCACTGCCGGAAGCAAAGCCCCCAGTCATTCAGCCGGTTCAGATAATAGGTAATCAACGGGTAGAGGGACGCATAGGCAGACACACATTCTTCTGTGCGCCGGTTGTCCGGAAACCAGAGGTCAAGTCGGGTATCTTCTGATGGTGCGCCTTTGAAATAAAGGCTGCCAGCTTGAAAATGTTTCGGTTTTCCTGTCTCCCTGTCAAAGCTCATGGATTCGTTTTGGAATACCCCGGTCAGTCTGCTCATTTTATCCATGAAGCGGTCACAGGCAGTGTTACGGTCACGGGGTTCTCTGGCAAGCAGATAGCTGTTCCAGATACGGAACGCCACATACATTTTCAGAGGGTCATTGCTAAGATATTTTCCCCAGAGAAATTCGCTTGCCGCCTGTTCCAGCTCCGGCTGTTTCCATCGGTTGGAGTGGAGGGCTTGCCGCAGCGGAGAAAGCCCGTATAAGTTCCAGTCTCTGTCCGTGTCACGCTCAAAGTTTATCAAAAAAGTTCCCAGCGGGCGTGTCATATCACAAAGCACCTCTGCGTTTTGGCTCCCGTTCAGCCGGAAGCGGATCTGCTGTTCTTCCCCAATCAAAATCCGCTCTTTCATTTTCTTCCTGTCCAGCGTCAGGACAAACAAAATCCTCTCAAAACATGGCTCATGCCGTATAAACTGATTCTCCATCCCTATCCCCTGCCTTTGTCTATGGTAATTATATAATTTAGTTATATCCGTTACACTCATGGTATCGCAGAAGCATTGTTTTGTCAAGGATAGTCCGCTATGATGATTGCAGTTGGTAATTTCGTGCCACACAGTACCTTGACAAGTGAATGACCGTCCAAAAGGGATATGACCGGCAGGAGAAGTGACGCATCCGGCGCACCAATGCAGGGAAACACCGCAGGAATGGGGCAGGAAAACGGATTTTGGGGAGAACGGCAACAGGAAGCATTTTAACCTATTTGATTTATGGGAGGAACAGAATGAACGATAAAAAGAGATTGAACAGCTATGAGGATTTACCGCTGGTTCTGGATGTAGCGGACATTCAGCGGATTATGGGAATTTCAAGAGCGAGCGCCTATGAGCTAGTACACACACCCGGCTTTCCGGCGTTCCGCAGGGGTAGGCTTATCAAGGTCAGCAAAATTGCTTTCTTTGAATGGATGGCAAAAGGCTCCGAAACCGTACCGAGAAGCGACAAATAAGCGTGAGGTATCATTCCCTGACTGCAATACTGCCGCACTTTCCAAAGGAGCATACAGAGGGAAAAAAACTTAAAAATGATACCGAAACGCTACACCAAAACAGCCTATCTGTGTACATCAGGTAGAAATGGAGAAAGGAGCCGGTTATGGCAAGAATGAGCAACAAGCGGCGGCTGGAATGGTCTTTCTTCTTAAATGACCGCAGCCGTATCACTTACAACGAACTGTGCCGGAAATGCCAGCACGAATGTAAACAGAGCTTCCGGGCGGTTGTGGTTGACTGCCCGAAGTATCTTTCCAAGCGTTCCAAGAAAAAGGACAAAACTGCCGGAAACGGCAAAATCCCTTAGGAACTAAGGGCGCACTTCTATACATAGTCTAAAGACCATGTATCGTGCGTCCTGCGGAGCTTACCTCTGCCGCTGATAAAATCAGCAATCCGAGGTCTGCGTTCGCTTTGCTCCGACAAGGTGGCTACACCCCCTTGCGCCGCTAAAGCGGCTATCCCCTGTGTACCCGCCGCAAAGAGAAATCCGCTTTGCGGTTTTCCCTTTTCATCGGGTTTTATAGAAGCACTGACACACGGACTGTCTGCGGATGGTCTTTCTTTATCTTATCAGCAAAGGATGTGAGAACATGGAAAAATCTTTGGAACAGTTGAAGCAGGAATATGAAAAAACCACTGTCCTGCTGGAACGGGAAAAACGGAAAATGCAGCGTTTGAAAAACCGGCAGGCGTATCTGGAAAGCGGTTCCCGGAAACAGAGGACGCACCGGCTAATTACCCGTGGGGCAGCCGTTGAGAGCATTGCGCCACAGACAAAGGAGCTATCCGAAGCGGAATTTTATTCCCTCATGGAAAACATTTTGAATCTGCCGCAGGCGGAGCATTTCATCCGGTCTGCCACTGAGAACCACGCCCGTATTTCCGGGCAGGAGAAAGGCGGTGACTAAGGATAGCACTTTATCATTTTTCAATCGCACAGATAAAGCGTAGCGCCGGTCAGAGCGCCATTGCAAGCGCAGCCTACCGATCCGGGGAGCGTCTTTACAGCAGCTACTATGGAGAAGTCAGCGATTACACCAAAAAGGGCGGCGTGATTGCTTCGGAAATCATGCTGCCGCCCCATGCGCCGGAAATATATCTTGACCGGGCGACCCTCTGGAATGCTGTGGAGAGCTGCGAGAAACATCCAAAAGCACAGCTTGCCTATTCCTTTGATATTGCCATGCAGAATGAATTGACGCTGGAAGAAAACATGGAGCTGGCAAGGAAGTTCGTGCAGGAGCAGTTTGTGGCAAAAGGCATGATTGCCGATCTTGCTTTTCACAACCCGGAGAAAGAGGACGGCGGCATCCCTAACCCGCATTTCCATGTGATGACAACCATGCGCCCTTTGAACCCGGATGGCACATGGGGACAAAAACAGCGGCGGGAATATCTTCTTGATGAAGATGGAAACCGAATCCGGGATAAAAACGGCGATTATATGTTTAACGCTGTCCATACAACAGACTGGCATGAGCCGGAAACGCTGGAACACTGGCGGGAGCAGTGGGCGGCTGCCGTTAATACAAAATTTGAGGAAAAAGGGCTGGATGTGCGTATCGACCACCGTTCCTATGTGCGGCAGGGGCTTGACCTGATACCTACTGTCCACGAGGGAGCTAATGTCCGGCAGATGGAAGCAAAGGGCATCCGCACCGAGAAAGGGGAACTGAACCGCTGGATTAAAGCCACCAACCGGCTTATACAGGATGTGAGGAAGAAGATCAAAGCCCTGTTTGTCTGGATGGCAGAGGTAAAAGAAGAACTTTCCAAACCCCAGACACCGAGCCTTGCCGACCTGCTGATCGCTTATTACAACCAGCGCAACGCAGGGGCATGGAGCAATAAAGCCAGAACCGGAAACTTAAAGCAGTTTGCCGAAGCCGTCAATTATCTGACGGAAAACAAGCTGCTCACATTAGAGGATTTGCAGGAGCGTCTTTCCTCTGTCAGTGAAGAATTTGAAGCATTAAGCGGCTCCATGAAAAAGAAATCTGCCCGGATAAAGGAATTGCAGGAATTGATACGGGAGGGCGAGAATTACCAGCGGCTAAAACCTATTCATACGGAATTGAACAATATCAAGTTTAAGAAACAGAGGGAGAAATTTGAAACATCCCACGATGCGGAGTTACGGCTGTTTTATGCCGCCCGCCGTATTCTGAAAGAAAAACTGGACGGAAAACCCATTGCCCTGAAAGCATGGAAACAGGAATACGCACAGTTAAAAACAGAGTATGCCGAACTGTCTCCGCAGCACAAGCCGCTCCGGGAGGAAGTCATACGGCTGCGGCAGGTGCAGAACGCCGTAGATACCGCACTGCGCCGGAGGGAGCAGCCACAGGAAGTACAGAGAAAGAAACACGAGATGGAATTATGATATAATCGGCAGCTTTACCGCTGCCGGCATTTTTATGGAGGGAGCATTTGAATGTATTTGAAGCGGTGAAACAGTCTGTTACCACCCGGCAGGCTGCTTCATTCTATGGAATCCGGGTGGGGAGAAACGGCATGGTCTGCTGTCCATTCCACAATGACCGCACGCCCAGCATGAAAGTGGACAGCCGCTTTTACTGCTTCGGCTGCGGGGCTTCCGGGGATGTGATCGACTTTTCCGCTTTGCTGCATGGATTGGGGAAACGGGAAGCTGCGGTCAGGCTTGCGGAGGACTTCGGCGTTTCCTATGAGAAATCCGGCAATGCGCCGCCAGATAGGAAGCGTCACAACAGGTCACAGCCCCGACAAAAATCAGCGGAGCAGAGATTTCAGGAAACGGAACGGTATTGTTTCCGGGTGCTATGCGATTATCTGCGCCTGTTGGAGCATTGGAAAACAGCATACGCCCCACAGCCGCAGGATGCCATCTGGCATCCTCTTTTTGTGGAAGCGTTGCAGAGGATAAGCTACACAGAATACCTTTTGGATATTTTGTTATACGGAGAAATAGAAGAAAAAGCGGCGTTGATCGCCGCACAGGGAAAGGAGGTGCTGCGGCTTGAACAGCGAATTTCAGAGATTGCCGCTGGAAACGCAGGAAGCGGTCAAAAAGACGATGGACACAATGGAACCGGCGCAGACACCAGCAGAAATCCGGGAGACATTAGAGGGGACGCAGAAAGGCGGCGTGAAGAACAGCATCCGAAACTGCCTGACGGTGTTCCAGCGTGACCCGCTGTTTCGTGGGGCGCTGCGCCTGAACCTTTTGACGGAGCAGATTGACATTGTGAAGCCGCTGGGCTGGGAGCGCACCAGTACCACGCTGACCGACATGGACATGAACTACCTGCTTTTGTATCTGGAAGAAAATTACGGGCTTACCAGCGAGAAAAAGGTGCAGAGCGCCATCAAGATTGTTGCCAATGAAAACCGCTACCATCCGGTCAGGGATTACCTGAACAGCCTGCAATGGGACGGCACAGAGCGCATCCGTTACGCCCTGCATCACTTTCTGGGAGCCGATACGGACGAATACACCTATGAAGCCTTGAAACTGTTCCTGATAGGAGCCATCCGGCGGGTATTCAGACCGGGGAGCAAGTTTGAGGTCATGCTCTGTCTGGTTGGTGGTCAGGGAGCCGGGAAATCTACCTTTTTCCGGCTGCTGGCAGGTAGGGACGAATGGTTTTCAGACGATTTGAAGAAGCTGGACGATGAAAATGTGTACCGCAAGCTGCAAGGGCATTGGATTATCGAGATGTCGGAGATGATTGCCACAGCCAACGCCAAGAGTATTGAGGAAATCAAGTCATTCTTAAGCCGCCAGAAAGAAACCTACAAAGTGCCGTATGAGACACACCCGGCAGACCGGCTGCGGCAATGTGTATTCGGAGGGACGACCAACCGGCAGGACTTTTTACCCCGTGACCGCACCGGCAACCGGCGCTTTCTCCCCGTGACGGTGTACCCGGAACGGGCGGAGGTTCACATACTGGACGATGAAGCGGCGGCGAGGGCGTATATCGAACAGATGTGGGCGGAAGCCATGACGATTTATCGCAGTGGGAAGTATAAGCTGTCATTCAGCATAGAAATGAACCGATACCTGAACGCCCATCAGCAGGACTTCATGCAGGAGGACACACAGGCTGGCATGATCTACGCCTATTTGGAGGACTACACCGGTGACAGGGTATGCTCCAAGCAGCTTTATGAGGAAGCGCTGGGGAACTTAAATTCCCCGGCAGACTGGGAGACACGGGCAATCTGCGAGATTATGAATACCGGCATTGCGGGCGGCATTATACAGGGCTGGGCAGCCTACAAAAGCCCGAAGCGGTATAAGAAATACGGTTCTCAAAAAGGCTGGGAGCGTGTCAACCAAGACCCGCCGGAGGGGGACGGTTTTCAGGAAATCACGGAAGAAGAAGCCCGGCAAATGGAACTACCATTCTGAAAAGCCACCGGTTAACAGTTTGGTTGACGCTTCGGTTGACAGCCGGTTGACGGGGAAAAGCCTGATATTTGGGGCATTTCTCTCCTTTGTCAACCATGTCAACCAAGAAATCAAAGAAAAAGTAAAAAGTAATAATAGAGCGCCTGTGGATTGTTTTCAAAGTCTTTTCTGCCGGTTGACACGGTTTGGTTGACATGAAGACAGTCTGCGGCTGTAAACCTGCCTGACATTCCCTTGTCGGGCATATTTCATTTATGGAGGTAACTGCCTATGGCAAAAAGCAAAAACGAGAGCAATAACAAAAACAGCGGCACCCTGCTTACCGAAAAAGACGGCACCCAGTATTTTGTCATGGGGAAAGTCCGTATCAAGGTATCGGAGCATTTCGCACAGGATGGGAAGCCGCTTGACAGTCTGCTGGAAGATGTGATCCAGCACGCTGCCGCCGCTTCCTGAAAAAATACGGAATAACGACTGTCAATCAGCCCACGCTTATGATATACTTGTACCAGCGAGTATTGTATAAGCGTGGGTTGTTTCTTTTAGAAGGAGGATTTTTAACCGTGAAACAACCATACAATACAACGATTTATAACACTGCACTATATTTGAGATTGAGCCGTGACGATGAATTACAGGGGGAAAGCGGCAGTATCCAGACCCAGCGCATGATGCTTAGGCAGTATGCCGCAGAGCATGGGCTGACCGTTGTAGACGAGTACATTGACGACGGATGGAGCGGGACAAATTTCGAGCGTCCAAGCTTCCAAAGGATGATTGATGACATCGAGGACGGGAAAATCAACTGCGTTGTCACAAAGGACTTATCCCGTCTGGGAAGAAACTATATCCTGACCGGTCAGTACACGGAAATCTATTTCCCCAGCAAGGGAGTACGCTACATTGCCATCAATGATAATGTGGACACCATCAACGGAGAAAGCGAGCTTGCCCCGTTCTTAAACATCCTGAATGAAATGCACGCCCGACAGACCAGCAAAAAGGTCAAGGCTGCCATGCACACAAGATTTGCCAATGGCGCACACTATGGAGCCTATGCACCGCTGGGCTATGTAAAAGACCCGGACAAAAAAGGTCATCTTCTGATCGACCCGGAAACACGCTGGATTGTAGAGAAGATTTTTGATCTTGCCGTACACGGGAGGGGAGCCGCCAGCATTACACGGATTCTGGTGGAGGAGAAAGTACCTACCCCCGGCTGGCTGAACTATGAAAGATACGGGACTTTCGCCAATATCTACGCCGGTGCGCCTCCAGAAAAAGCCTATGCGTGGACGATTGCACAGGTCAAGAGCATTTTGAAAGAGGAAACCTACATCGGTCACAGCGTTCACAACAAGCAAAGCAACATTTCATTCAAGAACAAGAAAAAGGTGCGGAAGCCGCAGGAAGAATGGTATCGTGTGGAAAATACCCACGAAGCCATCATTTCCGAAGAAGTGTTCCAAAAAGTTCAGGAGCTGATTGCAAGCAGACGCAGACGACAGAAGAATGGCACAACGCAGATATTTTCCGGGCTGGTAAAATGTGCGGACTGCGGATGGTCATTGGCTTATGGTGTAAACAGCCAGAACAAAAATCCCTATGCACACTACCATTGCAGTAAGTACGGACAGGGATTACGCCAGTGTTCCATGCACTATATCCGCTATGATGTGCTGTATGCCTATGTGCTTGCAAGACTGCAATACTGGTCTATGCTGGCACAGAAAGACGAGGACAAGCTGCTGAAACGGCTGCTCAATGCCAGCGACAGAGAAAGAAACTCTGCGAAGAAAAAGCAGGCTGCGGAGCTGAAAAAGGCGGAAAAGCGTAAAGCCGAGGTTGACGGGCTGTTTGCTAAAATGTATGAGGACTGGTCTGCCGGACGCATAACCGAGTATAACTTCAATATGCTGTCCGAGAAGTACCAGAACGAGCAAAGGGAGCTTGAAACAAAAATAAGGCAGCTTCACGAAACGATGGAAGCCGCCGTACAGACCGCAGCGGATGCTGAAAAGTGGATTGCCCTGATGAAACAGTATGTCAACCCTGTGGAGCTGACCGCCGAACTTCTGAACACTCTAATTGAAAAAATAACCGTCCACGAAGCTGTCAAGGGCGAGGACGGAAGCCGTGAGCAGGAAGTAGAAATCTACTACCGCTTCATCGGCAAAATCGACTGACCTTTCTTTTTTACCAAACAATATCTTTAATTAAGGGAAACGGGGAACTCCAATCCAGATATTGAACTGTTAGCACCAATTGCAAGACTGCTACATATTTCCCTTGATACCCTGTTGTCTTTTCATGAAAATCTGACAGACGTTGAAATTACAGAACTTATTCAGGAAATGGACAAAATGTTTTCAGCAGAAGGTTACGAAAAGACCTATCAATGGGCAGTAAATATCATAAAAGATTACCCTAACTGCAACATGCTTATCTGGCAGGTGGCGGTGATGCTTGACTCGCGAAGAATCATAGGTCAGTGTGAGCATCCCGATAAGTACGACGAACAGATTAATTCCTGGTACGAAATGGCACTAAATGACAAGGACGAAAAAATCCAGCACCATGCGGCAGATTCTCTGTTCGGATTCTACTTGCGAAAAGGGAATTATGAAATGGCAGAAAAATATCTGAACTATTTTTCCGACTATGATCCCATGAAAAAACTAAGACTTGGGCAATTATACATGGAACAGGAAAAAACAGAAGAAGCATATGAAAAACTGGAAAATATAATTCTTTCAGAGTATACTACTTTGAATCTTGCCTTTGGCATGATGATCACAAAAGCTCTTGACAATAAAGATCATAAATCCGCAAGATTCCTGGCCGAGAAAATGTATGCATTAGCAGGTATTTTTGAGATGGGAAAATACAATGAATGTGCAACCATGTTTAATGTTGTGGTGGCAGAACAAAATGTAGAAGATACTTTTAAGGTAATAAAACAACTGCTGGAGAATGTCGATACAATCTGTGATTTTCAGAAATCAAGATTATATAAACATATAAAATTCCAAGATGTAGAAAATCCATATGCTGAAGAAATGAAAAAAGAACTGATTGCAGGCTTCCAAAATGAAGAAGACTTTGCTTATATGAAAGGCTATAAACCCTGGAAAAAATTATTAGCAAAGTATTGATCCTGCTTATGTTTATTGCAAAATAAAAAACCTATTCATTCGCAATAGATCACATTTATAGATGAAAGAGATGCAGGCGTCGCGGCTCCTGCATCTCTTTTAACCCATAGGGTGCGTGATTGCAACGAAATTTACCACCTCAATGGATGATAAATTGCAATATATTTCAAAAATAAAAGAAGAACGTAATAAGGCACAGGACGAACTTGCTGAACTAAGGAAAATTCTTGAATTGTCAGATGATATTTCTTTGACAGAACACATTACAAAGATAAAAATAAATATTGACAAGGAGTAATTGAACCAGTATTATATAAGTACAAAGAAGTCTTTTTCCGGAGTGAGAAAGATATTATTACTTATTCAAAGGAAAGGGGCTCTGGACGAGTTCCTTTTTACATTTCATAAAATTTGATTTTATAACATATACTATGATCACAAAGTAGCTCTGGATAGGATATTCGGAGTTGTAAAACGGCGGAAATATCATTGCTGGTATTTCCGCCACTTCTTTTATAGATTATTCGCACTATTCAACCCATCCACTCAATTACGCAAAATCAAATCGTCTCATAATTTACATTAATATATGTACGCCACCCCCAAAATATGATAAGGTGAAGCAAATAGAATTTTTCAGGAGGTTATTAACAGTTTATTGAAATTATAAAATTATAAAATCATATAAGTACATGTTGAGTTTTATAAGATATTAGAGCAGAATATTATTGAAAGGAGTTGATGCTTTGAGTAAATATTATTCTATACATGAATTTTCAAAAATTATAAGCGTATCCGCCCAGACATTACGAAATTGGGATGCCAATGGAAAACTTCATCCGCATCATACTACAGTAAGCGGCTATAGATATTATTCTGACGAGCAACTCAACCAGGTAATAAATGTAAAGCCTAAAACTCGCATTACAATTGGATATTGTCGCGTTTCCAGCCATAAACAGAAAGATGATCTGGAACGACAGATTGATAATGTTAAGACATATCTTCTGGCAAAAGGACAGCCATTTGAGATGATAAGTGATATCGGTTCCGGAATTAATTATAAGAAAAAAGGACTCCAGGAATTGATCAGGCGAATATCTCAAAATCAGGTTGAAAAGGTTGTTGTTTTATATAAAGATCGGCTATTGCGATTTGGTTTTGAATTGATAGAATATATCGCTTCGCTTTATAATTGTGAGATTGAGATTATTGATAATACTGAAAAATCCGAACAGCAGGAACTTGTTGAAGATCTGGTTCAGATGATCACAGTATTCAGTTGCAAATTACAAGGAAAACGAGCGAATAAAGCCAAGAAACTTATCCGGGAATTGATACAGGAGAAAGTAGATGGTAAAAGCCATAAAAGTAATGTTAATACCAAATAATATACAGAAAACTAAGATGTTTCAGTACGCAGGTGCTTCAAGATTTGCTTATAACTGGGCTTTGGCAAGGGAAATAGAAAACTATGAAAAAGGCGGAAAATTCATTTCAGATGCAGAACTCAGAAAAGAATTTACAAAGCTTAGACATTCTGATGAATACGCATGGTTATTGAGTATTTCAAATAATGTAACCAAACAGGCGATCAAAGATGCCTGCACCGCTTATAAGAACTTTTTCAAAGGTTTGCAGAAATTCCCAAGATTCAAGCCAAAAAAGAGATCAATACCGAAGTTCTATCAGGATAATATTAAGATACAATTCAGCAATACTCATGTTAAGTTTGAAGGATTTTCTTCGAGCAGGAAAAGAAATAAACAAAAACTAAATTGGGTAAGACTTGCAGAGCATGGTCGTATTCCTACAGATGCTAAATACATGAATCCGAGAATATCTTTTGATGGGTTGAACTGGTGGATCAGCGTATGTGTGGAATTTCCTGATTGCATAGAAAAACTTAATGATGATGGGATTGGTATAGATCTAGGAATCAAAGATCTGGCTATTTGCTCTGATGGAGCTAAGTATAAGAACATCAATAAAAGTCAGAAAGTAAAGAAACTAGAAAAACAGAAACGCAGATTACAGCGTAGTATCTCTCGCTCTTACGAGAAAAATAAGAAAGGAGAAAGTTACTGCAAAACAAATAATGTAATCAAAAAGGAAAAACTTTTATTAAAACGAAATCACAGATTAACAAATATCCGTAAGAACTATTTGAATCAGACTACATCTGAAATTGTAAGTCGAAAACCAAGATTTATTTGTATTGAAGATTTGAATGTTAGTGGAATGATGAAAAATAGACATTTATCAAAAGCAGTTCAGAATCAGGGGTTTTTTGAGTTTAGAAAGCAGCTTGAATACAAGTGCAGCGATAAAGGGATTCAGCTTATTGTGGCTGATTGGTTTTATCCATCATCAAAGCTTTGCAGTTGCTGTGGAAACATTAAAAAAGACTTGAAATTATCTGACAGAATTTATAAATGTGATTGTGGAAATGTCATTGATAGAGATTTTCAGGCATCTATAAATCTCAAGGCTTATGGAGAAAGAGTTGCAAGCTAACACTAAAACGTTAGTGCAAATATGTACGGGTACGTTAATTCGGAATTTACGCCTATGGAGAGTACAAGAACTTGTGAGTAGATAGATATTTATATCATCAAAAGCATACTCGTTGAAGTAGGAATGAAACATAGAAGTTTATAACTTTTTATAAGTTTTCAGTAACGGAGCATTCATATGAAATACGACTTCACTTCCATCATTGACCGACATGGCAGAGATTCCATCGCAGTAGACGGCCTGAAGGGCGATGGTTTCTCTCCTGCCCCGCCGAAGGAGGGCTTCGATGCCATCCCGATGTGGGTAGCAGACATGAACTTTCCTACTGTACCTACCATACAGCAGGCGATCATCGAACGGGCCAGTCACCCGGCCTTCGGTTACTTCGAAGCCCCGCCGGAATATTATAAAGCCATCATCCGCTGGCAGGAAACACGCCACGGTGTCACCGGTCTGAAGCCCAGACACATTGGCTACGAAAATGGCGTTCTGGGCGGAGTTATCAGTGCACTGAACTGCGTCTGCTCCCGCGGTGATAACGTCCTGGTTCACAGTCCGACATACATAGGCTTCACCAAAAGTCTGAAAAACAACGGCTACGAGGCCGTACACTCTCCTCTGATAAAGGATGAAAACAGCATATGGAGAATGGATTATGCAGACATGGAAAAACAACTCCGTGAAAAGAAGATCCACGCTGCCATTCTCTGCAATCCACACAATCCCTGCGGACGCGTGTGGGAACGTTGGGAGCTGGAAAAAGCCATGGAGCTGTACCGAAAATATGATGTCTACGTCATCTCAGACGAGATCTGGTCTGACCTCATCCTGAATGGCCATAAGCATATCCCCAGCCAGTCCGTCAGCGAAGATGCCCGCCAGCGTACAGCGGCCTTCTACGCTCCATCCAAAACCTTTAATCTGGCAGGACTTGTTGGCAGCTATCACATTGTATACAACAGCTGGTGGCGGGATCGTATTTTGAAGGAGTCCAGTCTGAGCCATTATAATATGATGAATGTTCTGTCCATGCACGCTCTGCTTGGCGCTTATCAGCCTGAAGGCTATGAATGGACCGATGAACTATGCGAAGTACTAAGCGGAAATGTAAGCTTTGCCTGTGATTACATTGACCGGCACTTTAAGGGTGTCAACGTTTCCAGACCGGAAGGCACCTACATGCTCTTTGCCGACTGCACCGGCTGGTGTACTGCCCATGGCAAAACAATCGAAGATGTGGAAAAAGCCTGCTGGGATGTCGGCGTTGCTGTCCAGGACGGCAGGATGTTTTTCGGTCCCTGTCACCTAAGAATGAATCTGGCCTCACCCCGTTCCCGCATAGAAGAAGCCTTCCGCCGAATGGATCGGTACGTCTTCAACAGGTAAAAATCCACTCTGCCATTCATTACAATCTATGCTATAATAGAGCTCATAACATCAGCGTTCCATCCTGTCACTTTCCGGAACGCTGTAAACAGGAGGAAATCAATATGGATATTAAAGAGGAAATCCACGCATTATCAGAAGAAATGCTCACAAATCTTGGCAGACTGGTTGCCATTGACTCCCAGCTCGGTACCCCTTCCGAGGGAAAACCATTTGGTGAGGGTCCTGCAAAAGCCCTGGAAGAGGGACTGAAGATTGCCGAAGAACTTGGCTTTAAAACCGTAAACCTGGATAACTACTGCGGTTATGCCGAAATGGGTGAGGGCGATGAGATCGTCGGCATCGCCGGTCATCTGGATATCGTTCCTGTAGGCGGAGACTGGACCTACGATCCGTTCCGCCTTACCCGTGAAGACGATCATGTATACGGCCGCGGGACCACTGATGACAAAGGCCCTATCCTAGAAGCGCTCTATGCCATGAAGCTTCTCCGCGACCACGGCGTGAAGCTGAACAAAAGAGTCCGCCTGATCATGGGCTGCAACGAGGAAACAGGTTCCAAATGTATGGATCACTACAATCAGGTAGCAGAAGAGCTTTCCTGCGGTTTCACACCGGATGCCAGCTTCCCGTGTATCCACGGTGAAAAAGGTCAGCTTGCCATGATCGCCTGCTCCAAAAACACCCGGATTATCTCCATGAACGGCGGTTTTGTATCCAATGCAATGTGTGACACCTGTACAACCATTGTTCCCGATGAGGACGGTCTGAAGGAAAAGCTGGAATCCGCACTTTCCCGGACGAAGCTCCAGGAATATAAGGTAACCGAAGAAAATGGTGAGCTCACCATCTACGCCAAAGGTATTCCGGCTCATGCCAGCACTCCCCATCTCGGTGTCAATGCTGCAGGAGTAACCTTTGAATGTCTGGCAAAAGCAGGCTTTGAAGATGACTTTGTGGAATTCTATAACTCCCATATCGGCACTGCATGTGACGGCTCCGGCATTGGTCTGAAATTTGCAGATGAATACGGCGATCTGACGTTATGCAACGGAATCGTAAAAACAGAAAACGGTGTCATTTCCTGTACCATCGATATCCGTGTTCCGGTAACTCTTAATGAGACCGATATCCGCAAAATGTGCCAGGACAGACTGGAAGATAAAAACGGTCGTATTGAGATCATAAAGGTTGTTGCTCCGTTATTCTTCCCAAGAGAATCTCCGCTGGTAAATGCTCTTTACAAAGCTTACACAGATGTGACCGGCGATACCGAACACAAACCAATGGTCATCGGAGGCGGCACTTACGCAAAATCCCTCAAAAACATCATAGCCTTCGGACCTGAAAAAGAGGGAATTGACTACCGTATCCACGGAGCCGATGAATTTATCCTGGTCTCCGGCATGGAAGAAGCAGTACTGATCTATATGGAAGCGATCAAAAATATGCTTGCGATCTGAAATCAGGAGGATAAGAAATCATGAGTACAAAAGCTGAACACGCTACAAAATTACACGAGAATGGCTGTAACTGTGCACAGGCAGTTGCCTGTTCTTTCTGCCAGGAATTTGGCATCGATGAAAACGAGATGTTCCGTATTGCCGAGGGCTTCGGCCTTGGAATGGGTGTTATGGAAATGTGCGGTGCTCTTTCCGGTATGGCTATGATCATCGGACTTTCCAACAGCCGCGGAAATACCGAAGAAGGTTCCGGCTCCAAAGGTGACACTTACAAAAAGCTCCGCACCTATATCCAGAAATTCAAAGAAAAAAACGGTTCCTGTATCTGCCGTGAATTAAAAGGTGTGGAGACAGGCAAGGTTCTCTGCAGCTGCCCGCAGTGTATCACCGATGCGGTTGCTCTTACAGAAGAATATCTTGCGGAAAACAGATAATCTCATAAAATAAAACAGCAGAATTGTATATTCCCTGTAATCACGGGACATACAGCTCTGCTGTTTTCTGTTTCTATTCGCTTTTCACTGTCAGATCCTTCACCCATCTGTATTTCTTATAATTCAGGTACACAGCCGGGATCTTTACAACTTCATCCAGACTGATGAGCTTTCTGGTAAAAATGCCGGCGCTCTTTTATTTTCCATTTATTTTTGCCCACGCCTCTTCGTCAAACTTACGGTCTTTCACGCTTTTCTATTTCATCTCGATCTTAAACAGTCTGGCCACTTTTTCCTGTGGCATCTTCACTACAAGATTTCCATTTTCGATCTTATATCCGCACATCTCTTCCTTCGGATAGATCACGGATACTCTGCGGACCTGCTCTGCATTTTCCAGCGGGATCACTGCTTCTGTTGTTCCCGGTGTCCATACCGAAAGATAGGTATTCTTCTCTGCTTTCACTCCGTAAGCAAGAACTTCAGATTTCAGAGTTCCAAAACCAAGCGGGAAGAACGGCACGCCGTCACGGACTTCCTCACGGATCTCCTTATACAGGGAGATTCCCTCCTTCATACGGTTCATGGAATTTTCGCCCAGCTTCCATACCATACCGCTGATATATGGGCGGAGAAGCATACCATTTACTACATTGTAGATCACATGCTCTTCTTCATCCTCATACGGATATACCCACATACCACCCTGCTCCGGAGTTACCGCACTGGCTACATTGGCAGCGATATTGGCATTGTAGAGATAATCTGTCTGATCACTGGTAGACTGCAGGCTTAAGATCTTCAGCATACCATAATCCATACGCTGTCCGCCGGAACCGCAGTTCTCCACAACAAGCTCCGGATGATCCCGGAAGATTTCCTCATACCACTGGTGAAGACATTCATAATGCTCACGGATGGCATCTGCACAGCTGTCACTGTTCAGATCACTTCCATATCCCATGGTTACGTTATAGTCCACTTTAAAGTACTCTACACCGTAATCATTGATCAGCCTGTCTACTACATCACGGCAATATTTCCGTACCTCCGGATTGCGGAAATCCAGCATATAGCGTTTATTGTCAATGTGGCGTTTTCCATGACGGCAGACAAACCAGTCATCCGGAAGCTTGTTTGCCAGTTCGCAGGCAACTCCCATAACCTCGATTTCCAGCCAGAGTCCCATTTTCAGGCCTTTACTGTGTGCATGATCGCAGACTTCTTTCAGACCATTGGGGAATCTTCCGGATGCTTCTTTCCATTCCCCGACACGGTCCCACCAGAATCCGTCGTCATACCAGCCTGCATCCAGGCAGTAATATTCGCATCCGAGCTCTGCTGCCTTGTCAATGATGGAAAGCTCCCGCTCCGTTGTAGGGTCTCCCATCAGGCAATTCATGTAATCATTAAATACCACGTTCAGCTTCTCATCGTCCGTATTCGGTCTGCGTACTTTTCTCCGATATCTGGTCAGTGCCGCTGCTGCCGGATTCAGGCCACCTTTTACAACAGCTGCCCCTGCCGGAACGGTTGTAAAGCTTTCTCCCGGTTTCAGATTCTTATACCAGCCATGCTCCTGCTCTGTGGCGCCGCTTAAGGCAAGATACAGATTTCCGCCCTGTGCAGAGCCATATTCTGCCAGCCACTGTCCGGAGCTTTCAATCTGGAAAATATACGTCTCCCCTGTTTCTCTGTCCTCGGCAATTCCCATGGGAAGATACTCACAGGTAGACCAGGTGCCCTTTCCACTGTAACAATAACGGTTCAGGCCATATCCCTGATGATTGAAGCCATCTACGACCATTCCGTTTAAATTCAGCGTTTCTGCATCGTATTTCTGCCACTGTGCCTCACAGCACCAGCTGTTAAACGGCACATAGATATCTGTTTTTTTATAATAAGGCTTTTCGCCGCCTCTGGAGATTCCCTGATACATAAAAGAAGAAACATAGGTCAGCCCCTGATCCTCGCTTCCCTCGTTGATGATCTCTGTCCAGGTCTGTACTGCCGGCACTCCGTCAAACAGGCGCATATGATATACTGCCTTCAGCTTTTCCGGGGAAATCATTACGATCTCCAGCTCTTTTCCGCCGGCCTGTGCCTTCAGCTCATGGTTCTCATAAACAAAATCCACAGAGGACTGATTGATGTTGTTTTTGTAGGCATGCATGTTTAAGCTTCCTGTGCCGCTTCTGTGGATCTCAACAGCCGGATAACAGATATCCTCCTTCGGCTCCATGACTGCTTTTTTTACTTCCTGTGAAGAAAAATCTGCCAGCTCTACCACGCCGTTTTCCCGGATACGAAACTGGATATCCAGGCCATTCTCATGTAATTCGATCATTTTCATGTTTTCATTTTTATAGCTCATAGAAAATACCCTCCGTTTTTCTGATTCTGATCACAGTATAATATCTGTTTTTTTATAAGGTGACAGGTATCATCCCCTGAATGTAAAAATGCAATATATTGTCGTATTTATTTTTGCGTGATATACTGTTTTCTGACAGTAAAGAGTACAGTCAATCAGACATGTAGGGCGATTTAATCGAATATCTGCATCTGTCCGACTCGCAATTTACAGCTGAAATATTTACATTCCGCTTCGCAGCATACTCAGGAGGTTTTTTCATGCCAGATATTTTCCAGGACTCTTCCCGATATTTCCATATTTCTGCTTTTTATGCTCTCTCCCTGCCTTATTATCATATGGAGCATCACACACATTCCAGCTATGAGATCATGTATATCACCTCCGGTTCCTGCCGGGTTTTCTGCCTGGATGGCACACAGGACACGGAATCCCCACTGAAATCCGGGCAATTTATCTTTATCCGGCCGGATGTACCTCACAGGCTGGAAATTCCGGATGGTTTTCCCTGCTCGATCCTGAATCTGGAATTTTCCCTTACTCCCGAAAAAAGTCCGGTTGCTCTGGAGCTTCTCCTGAAAAAGGATCCCGGATTTTCCCGGTTCTGGAATTTTATGGAAGCCTCCCAGGGCTTTTGCTCCGGCACGGATTCCCGCAGCTTCGGATACAGCCTGAAGGATCTGCTCACCTTTTTACAACAAAATTCCGGTCAGATACAAAAGGAAGAATTTCTCTTCTTTCTTCTTTTCAGCCGCATGCTTACAGAGCTTGCATTCTGCGCCCGCTCCAGCCGGAGCACCCAGGGAATCGTCTATCTGAAAAAAGCGCTCCGCTATATTGACGAGCATTATCTGGAAGACATTGATATTCCTGCCATCTCCGCATATGCAGGGATCAACAAATCCTACCTGCAGGCGCTCTTTACAGAAAAAAACGGCTGCACCATCAATACCTATATCAACCGCAAGCGTATGGAACAGGCCGCCTTTCTTCTGTGCAACAGTACTCTGCACATTACGGATATTGCCTTTTCTTCCGGATACAACAGCCGGCAGCATTTTGCACATACCTTCGAAAAATTTTATCATATGAGCCCCTCCAGGTACCGAAGCCTTCATACCCGGCCTCTCCGTTCGGATACCCAAAAGAAACGCTATCATATGACTGACGGACTGACGTTGGAAAGCGAACCCTTTCCTCAGGAATAAAACTTACTTCATACACCTTCAGGCTGATACCTGCGATCCACGTCTGAGTAGCCTAAAAAAGCGGCCAGGTACGAAGCTCTTATCTCTTCGATAACCTGGCCGGTTTTTTATATTTATTGTCAAGCAGATATTCGCAATCCTGCAGGGGACTTACTTGATTCGGTTAAAAATTTTCTATGGAAGCAGATTCTGCATACTCTTCAGGCTGATCGCCAGTGTGGAGGTATTATGCAGAAGTGCGGATGAAGTCGGCTGCAGGATACCTGCAACGCCACAGGCGATAAGACCTGCGTTAAAGATAATAATAAAACGGTAATTGCGTCTGATACGCTTCATCAGTGCATTGCTGATCTCTTTCAGAACAACAAGCTCCTGAAGATCATCTGCACCTACAGTAATATCTGCAATCTCCCGGGCAATTTCAGCACCATCACTGATGGCGATACCGACATTGGCTGCGGAAAGTGCCGGAGAATCATTGATTCCGTCACCTACCATGATAACCTTTCTTCCGGCTGCCTTTTCTTTTTCGATGAAGTTGGCCTTATCCTCCGGAAGTACCTCGGAATAATATTCGTCCACTCCCACACGTCTGGCAATGGCTGCTGCTGTACGCTCACTGTCCCCTGTCATCATAACGATCTTGGAAATCCCTGCCCCACGCAGTGCTTCTACAGAAGCTTTCGCCTCCTCACGAAGAGGATCTTCAATACAGATCACGGCTGCAAGACGTCCGTCAATGGCAAGATACAGATGGGAATACTCTTCCGGAATATTGTCGAATTTCTCCTTGCCATCCTCCGGGATCAGACATTTCTCATCTTCAAATACAAAGTGATAGCTTCCGATCACGGCCTTATGTTCTTCGATCGTAGTGGAAATTCCATGCGCTACTACATATTCAACCTTTGAATGCATCTCCTCATGGGCCAGATGCTTCTTCCTGGCAGCACTGACAACAGCCTTGGCCATGGAGTGTGGGAAATGCTCTTCCATACATGCGGCGATACGCAGCATCTCCTCTGGATCATTGTTGTCAAAAGGAACCACATCCACAACGGTTGGCTTCGCCTTTGTCAGAGTTCCTGTCTTATCAAATACGATGGTATCTGCCTCAGCCATTGCTTCCAGATATTTACCGCCCTTAACTGTAGCCTTATGTGTACCGGCCTCACGGATCGCAGACAATACAGAGATCGGCATTGCAAGCTTAAGCGCGCAGGAGAAATCCACCATCAGGATCGCAAGGGCCTTGGTGGCATTTCTGGTGAGGAGATATGTAAGTGCTGTTCCTCCAAGAGTATAGGGAACCAGCTTATCTGCCAGATGCTCTGCCTTTCCCTCCAAAGAAGATTTCAGCTTCTCAGACTCCTCGATCATGGTAACGATCTTGTCATAGCGGCTGGAACCACCTACCGTCTTTACGCGGATGGTGATCTCACCTTCCTCCACAACAGTGCCTGCATAGGCAACGCTACCCTCTTTCTTGCATACAGGTACAGACTCACCGGTAAGAGAAGCCTGGTTGACCATAGCCTCTCCATCTGTAACACTTCCGTCAAAAGGAATTACGGTACCCATACGTACAACAACCTCATCTCCCGGCTGGACCTCTCCGGACTCTACCAGGATTTCCTGATCCTCTCTCTTCAGCCATACCCTGCCAACATTCAGGGACATGGTTCTTGCAAGATCACCTACGGATTTCTTATGCGTCCACTCTTCCAGGATCTCTCCGATTCCAAGCAGGAACATGATGGAGCCTGCAGTACCAAAGTCCTGACGTAATACAGACACTCCAATTGCAGTGGCATCCAGGACCGGCACCTCGATCTTACGGTGAAGAAGTGTATCGATTCCCTTCCAGATATATTTCAGGGAAGTAGCTGTTGTATAAATGGCATTCAGCGGATATGGCAGAAAAAGCCTTCTTCCGTAATGGCAGATCACCTTGGAGATCAGCTTCTCCTGATATTCTGCATTCAGTGCTCTCCCTGAGCTCTGCAGCACCTGTGAAGGAACCTCTACATCCTGATAATGAAATTCGCTGATACCACGGATAACCGCAGCTCTACTGCCCCGATAATTTACAACTGCGTCACAGGTTCTCTCGTATACCTTGGCAGAAGCCACTCCATCAAGATTCTCGAGATAATACAACAGCGTATCTGCCTGCCCGTAGCTCATCCTCTTCTGAGCAAGATGGATACGAAGCCGGCCTCTTATCTCATGTTTGATATAAAATTTCACGGAAAATCGCCTCTTTACTCAGCTGTCTCTTCTGCTGCTTCTTCTGTCTCTTCTGCTGTTTCTTTGAATGCATCCTCATCTGCAGTTTCCTCTGCTTCTGTCTCAACATCCTCTACAGCCTCTTCAGCTGCTGCTCTTTCCTCATTGATCTCCTTAGCTTCAGCATAAATATCTTCAGCATTCTCCTGAAGATTCGTAGCTGTTTTCATGATGCAGTCCTTAGCTCTTAAAACGGCTGCTGTGCATCCTGTGTAAAGCTTCTTCGCATCCTTGCTTGTGAGGATCTTGATTCCTGCTGTACCGAAAAGAACGCCTGCTGCAAAAAGTCCTGATTTCTTGAATTTAAAGTCTGCCATAATAATTTCCTCCTGATATATGATTTTTATTTTTTTCTGATTCCCGGTGAGGATTTTTCATGTCCGTCCCGATATTTTCATTATTATAAAATGTCTGTAAAAAAAAGTCCAGTGTTTTTTGTGTGAATTCAACACAATTCGTTAAATTTTCAGTTATTTTTGCCTAACAGTTAATTTTTGCTAATAGTTTAATCTATCTAATTCTTAGTCTGTACAAACCTCTTCTTTCCTATTATATTGTGCCATAGCTTTTCCATACTCACCCAACCTCATGAACAGGCAGCAGCGCCAGGGTACGGATATTCTGTTCACTGATCTCCCCGCAGGCCCGAAGTCCTGCAAGGATCACTTCATTAAGCTTCTGTCCGGACAGATGGCATATCGTATCATCATCCAGTTCTACTGTGCAGACGCCTTTTGTGCTGCATGCCACGCGATACATATTCTTTCGGCTGATAGCACCGATGGATTCCAGCGTATTGACCATACGGTATACTGTAGCTACACCGATCTTCGGATCCAGTGCGGAAGCCCTGTAATAGATTTCCTTACAACAGGAGCACTCTCCCTCCAGGATAATGTCCAGAAGAATCTTTCTCTGTCTGGTGATGCGGAGCCCCTTCTCCTTCAGTTTCTCTATAATAAGATCCCTCTGCATCTCTGTATGTCGGTAGCATCCTGTTTTTTTCTCTTCTGTTTCGGCTTCTGCAATATGCATTCTGATCCCTCCTTTATTGAGAAAACTTTTCTTTTATCTAATAAGTTAGTATACTCCAACTTAGGTTAGTTGTAAATAACTCCTTTGAACTTTTTTTACATATTGAGGATTCTGCCTGAATACCGTATAATGTTTCGTGAACCTGTACATAGGAAACCGTCGTTTTGACAAAATGACGAAAAATCCCCTTTCGTTTTTTCGTCAGAATGACAAGAAACTGCCGGAAACTTTGTAAGATTCAGCTCTAGCCCTTTTCTCTCATTTTCGATATACTGTTAACCAGCAAAGGAAATTACGTAAAACAATATATTAATTTTGGAGGGAAACAACAATGGCAAGTTTATCATTATCTCACATTAATAAAACTTATCCGAACGGCTTCCAGGCAGTTAAAGATTTCAACCTGGAGATCGAAGACAAAGAATTCATCATCTTCGTAGGACCATCCGGATGTGGAAAATCTACAACACTTCGTATGATCGCAGGTCTTGAGGAGATCAGCGGTGGTACACTTAAGATCGGTGACAAAGTCATGAACGATGTTGAGCCTAAGGACCGTGATATCGCAATGGTATTCCAGAACTACGCTCTGTATCCTCATATGACAGTTTATGATAACATGGCATTCGGACTTAAACTTCGTAAAGTTCCGAAGGACCAGATCGACAAGGCTGTTCGTGAAGCAGCAAGAATCCTTGACCTTGACAAGCTTCTTGATCGTAAACCGAAGGCTCTTTCCGGTGGTCAGAGACAGCGAGTTGCTATGGGACGTGCTATCGTTCGTAATCCTAAGGTATTCCTTATGGATGAGCCTCTTTCCAACCTGGATGCTAAGCTTCGTGTACAGATGCGTATCGAGATCTCCAAGATCCATCAGAGACTTGGCGCTACTATCATCTATGTAACACATGACCAGACAGAGGCTATGACACTTGGTACCAGAATCGTTGTTATGAAAGACGGTGTTGTTCAGCAGGTTGATACACCACAGAACCTGTATCAGAAACCAGGCAACCTCTTCGTTGCAGGATTCATGGGATCTCCGCAGATGAACTTCCTTGATGCTGTTATCTCCGAGAAAGGCGGCAATGTAATTGCTACAATCGGTGGTGAGCATGAGATTATCGTTCCGGCAGCTAAGGCTAAAGTCCTGAAAGACAAAGGCTATGTTGGAAAGAAAGTTGTTCTTGGTATCCGTCCTGAGGATATTCATGATTCTCAGATGTTCCTTGAGACATCTCCAAGCAAACCAATGAACTCCGTAGTTAAAGTTTACGAGCTTCTTGGTGCTGAAGTATTCCTGTACTTCGATGTTGACGGAACTCAGGTTACAGCACGAGTTGATCCTCGTACAACAGCTAAGACCGGTGATCCGATCAGATTTGCATTCGATATGGAGAAAGCTCACTTCTTCGACAAAGAGACAGAGCTTACTATCACAAACTAATTCTCGTCGAATCATAAAAACAGAATGTAACCCCGGGGGATATGATTTCCCGGGGTTTCTTTTTATTTCACTAGTTTTATTTCACATCAGAAAGGACGCTTTTTATGAAAATACAGCAAACAATTCAAAAATGTCTGGATGACTGGACCCGGATCAGCGGTCTTGATTTCTGTATTCTGGATGAAAATGACCAGATATACATTTCCACAGGGGACCGTCGACTTCCTTCTTCTGAAAAGCTTGCTCAGTTCCGGGAGGATCCTGCCTTATGCATCTCCAACCGCAGCTGCAGTCTGTACAAGCTGAACAACATACCTCAGAGCAATATGCTTCTGATCGTATGGGGCTCCGGAGAGCAGGCTTCTACCATCGGAGAGCTTGCTGTCTGCCAGGTAGAAAGTCTCCTCACTGCCTATACGGAAAAAACAGACAAGAACTCCTTTATGCAAAATCTTCTCCTGGACCGTTATTCCCAGGTAGAAGCTTTTAACAAGGCTGCCCGTCTTCATATCACACCTTCCGCCCGCCGTGCGGTATTTCTTGTGGAAACCAAGCAGCACAAGGACGAAAATGCCCTGGCTACCATCCGCAACATCTTTTCTGCCCGTACACGGGATTTTATCACTGCACTGGATGATTCCGGCATCATCGTAGTACGTGAGCTTCAGAGCACCGAAAGCTACGAAGAGCTGGATGGTATCGCCTGCATGCTGGTGGATATGCTCAATACAGAGGCCATGACCTCTGCCTGGGTTTCCTACAGCAATGTTGCAGATGATATCATGGAGCTTTCCGATGCCTACAAGGAAGCCCGCACTGCTCTCGAGGTCGGCAAGATCTTTTATGCTGACAAAAACGTTTTCGGTTACAACCGTCTGGGCATCGGACGTCTGATCTATCAGCTTCCCACTCAGGTCTGCAACATGTTTGTAGGCGAGATCTTCGGAGAAGAATCCCTGGAATCTATTGACGACGAAACCCTCAATATCATCCGGACCTTCTTTGAAAATAACCTGAACCTTTCTGAAACCTCCAGACAGCTCTATGTGCACCGGAATACTCTGGTGTACCGTTTTGAAAAGCTGCAGAAGCGATTTGGCCTGGATATCCGTACCTTTGAGGATGCACTGGCCTTCAAGCTTGCCATGATGGTGTCCGATTACATCACCTATTCCGGAAATCATGGAAAATAGATTCTGCTCGTAAAAATCCATCAAAAATGCAGGAACACAAAAAATCCCCGGAAACAGCAGATAATGTCTGTTTCCGGGGGTTCTTTATTTCAGCAGCATCAGATGCTCCGGTGGAAGATACAGATATTCCGGAAGATCTTTATCCGGATCCTCCGTAAAGCTGTTTTTGGGACGCATCCACCATAATCCGGCAGCATTCTCTTCCGCTTTGTTTCGGATCATATACTGATGTTCAAATGTAGTTTCTATGTATTGGTCTACCCGTACTGCCATACAGTTCTCACCCGGCTTTGATTCCGGGCGGATCCAGTGGCCGCGGATCCCTACATGGGTAATATCCATATCTACGTTTTCTTCGGTATGGAGCTTCATTTTCCAGTCCGCCGCATAGATTTCGTGAGGTCCCAGCCTCTCCGCTCTGGAAAAATTCTTACAGCCGGTAAGCTTTGCTGCCTCCAGAAGTCCCGGTCTCTCAAACAGCTGCTTTGTCTCCCCGGTCACAAGGATCCTGCCTTCATGTACAATGGAAAGCTCCCTGCAGAATTTATAGGCCTCATCTCTGCTGTGTGTCACAAGGATCATATCTCCCGGATAGTCCTTGAGGAAATCCTGCATCTCCCGCTGGAGCACATCCTTCAAGTAACCGTCCAGTGCGGAAAACGGCTCATCCAGAAGAATAGCTTCCGGCTCTCCGATCATCATTCTGGCCAGTGCCACTCTCTGCTGCTGTCCGCCGGAAAGCTGTGAGGGCAGGCGCTTCTCCAGCCCCTCCAGATGATATCGCCGGATCAGATCTGCCACTTTTTCTCTGGCGGAGGATTTTTCCCCACGATAACCGCAGCGGATGTTCTGTTCCACTGTCATGGTTGGGAACAGCGCATAATTCTGAAACAGATATCCGATCCGACGCTTCTGCGGTTTCAAATTGATCCCTTTTTCAGAATCAAACACTGTTTTTCCATTGATGACGATCCTTCCCTTATCCGGTGTTTCGATTCCTGCAATACAGCGTAAGGTCATGCTTTTTCCGCTGCCGGAAGCACCAAGAAGCCCAATGGCTGCCGAACTGCCTTCAAAATCTACCTTCAGGGAAAAATCACGGAAGTTTTTTTCGATATTTACTTTGACTGCCATCAGATCCACCTTCTTGTTTTCATTCCTCTTCCGGATACGATATTGATCAGCGCTACGATCACAAAGGAGATCAGCACGATCACAACGACCCAGAATCCTGCAGTTCCGTAATTTCCGGCTGCTGTCTCTGATGCAATGGCAACAGAAACTGTTCTGGTTTTTCCAAGGATATTTCCGGCAAGCATGGAGGTTGCGCCATATTCTCCGATTGCACGTGCAAATGCCAGCACTGTTCCGGATGCGATCCCCGGTCCTGCCGCAGGCATGACTACCCGCCAGAAGATCCGGCTGTCGCTCATCCCCAGAGTCTGGCCTGCATGGATAAGATTTATATCCACCTGTTCAAAAGCAGCCCGTGCATTGCGGTACATCAGCGGAAATGCGATCACTGCCGCTGCGATCACACAGCCCTTCCAGGTCTGCACGATCTTAATATCAAAATTATCCAGAAGAAAGCTTCCGAAGGGCCTTTTCAGACTGAAGATCAGTAGCAGAAAAAATCCAGCCACTGTAGGAGGAAGTACCAGCGGAAGAGTAAGGATCCCATCCAGTACTGCTCTGGCTCCCGGCTTCAGCTTCATGATCTTTCGGGCGCAAAATATTCCCAGAAAAAAAGCGATCACTGTGGCTGCCAGACCTGTTTTTAAGGAAATCCACAGAGGACTCCAGTTTATTTCTCTCAAAAGTTCTGTCATATTTCATTCCTGTGCCGGCATTTACTGTGTTTCAGTATTTACTGCCTGCCGGTTTTCTACATCATACTCATTTGGATGTGCTGTCCTCAGCCTCCGTGTTGTCTGCAGAAGCTTCTGTGGCATCCTCGGAATCCTCAGCCTCATATGCTGTAAATCCATAGTCCTCAAATACCTTGATTGCTGCGTCAGACTCCACATAATCAAGAAAAGCCTCTGCTGCCCTGGTATCGTCTTCCGATGCTTCCTTGTCCTCGATAAGTCCCACAGGATAAAGAACCGGCGTCTTAAGGCTGTCTGTCGGCGCCTCTGCGATGATATCTACTTTATCAGTAACAGATGCAGCATCTGTCGCATATACAACACCAACCTCATTACTTCCTTCACTGACTGCTGCAAGTACATCCGTTACATTCTTGCACTCGTTGATCTCCATTTTGTTTACATCGTCCATGATTCCAAGATTGTTAAAGATCTCACGGGCGTACTGTCCCACCGGAACATCCTCTCCTGCAAGCGCCATATTCTCAGCGTCTGTGATATTCTCGAATCCTGTTACCTTTGTCTCTCCGTCCTTTGGTCTGATCAGAACGACTTTGTTCTCAAGAAGATCCTTAACGGTGTCTTCCTTTGTCAGTTTTTCCTCTGTGAGGGCATCCATCTGTTTATCTGCTGCTGAAAAAAAAAGATCACAGCGTGCACCTTCCTCGATCTGTGTCTGCAGTGTACCTGAACTGTCTGCACTGTAATAGATCGTTACATTCGGATAAAGCTCATTGAAATCCTTCTGGATCTCCTCCATGGAATTGCTGAGGCTGGCAGCAATAAATGCATAAACCTCTCCCTTCAGGTTCTCATCACCTTTCACTTCTGTGTCCGCCGCAAAAACAGTTCCGGTCATAAGGCCTGTTGTTAAAATTCCCGCGGTAAGGGCTGCTAAGATTTTTTTCTTCATCTTTTGTTTCTCTCCTTTTCCGTTTCGTTCAGTTTTGTTTAGTTTTGAATGGTTTTGTTTAATTTTACCGAAAGGAAAGTTTCTTGTCAAGCTATAAGGCATTGCTGTTTTTCTCTACAAGTGCTATCATAAATACATAGTTGACAAGCCAGGCGGATGTTCACGATCCGCTTCGTTTCTTATCTTATCATGAGTGGCTTACAGCACTCCTGATACAGACAAATCCCACACAAGGTTCATTGCTCTGCACAACGTAAGCAGAGAACTTGCCTGATCCGGTTCATTCAATATTCAAGAAAAGGAGAATTACTTATGAAACTCAGTGCACGTAATCAGTTAAAAGGAAAAATCATCAACATCAACCAGGGAGCTGTAAATTCCATCGTTTCCATCGATATCGGTGGTGGAAATATCATCACTGCTACCATCTCCTGTGCGGCGGTGGAAGAACTTGGACTGAAAGTAGGCTCTGATGCTTACGCAGTGATTAAGGCAACCAATGTTATGGTAGGTATCGATGAATAAAGTCTACACAGCACAGGAAGTTGCAGATAAACTAAAGATCAAAAAATCCACAGTATATGACCTGATCAAACGCGGAGAGCTTTCCTCCTCCAAAGTCGGCAAACAGCTGCGGGTCAGCGAGGAACAGCTGTCTCAGTATCTTAAGGGTTCGGAATGTTCTGCGTCTTCTGCTCAGTCTTATGATCACCAGCCGGAGAGCTCTCTTTTGAAAAGGGATTATCTTCTGCATTCCAGTGGACTGATCATCAGCGGACAGTGTTCTCCGGCTCTGGATCTTCTCCTGAATCAGCTTCCCACACACCCGGACAATCTGCCGGTTCTGCAGTCTCACATGAACACCTACAACGGACTGTATTCTCTCTATTTTGAAAAAGTCCACATTGCCTGTGCATCCGCCTCACCGGAAGATATCCATAGCCTTATACCCGGTATCCCACTGACTGTGATCTCTCTGTGTCAATATCCTGTCGGCTTCTATGTAAAAAAAGAAAATCCCAAGAATATCCGGGGATTTTCTGATCTTACACGGGCAGATATTATTTTTGTGAACCGCGAAAAAGGAAGCAGCCGTCGTATCCTTCTTGACCGTACACTTCTGTCTTCCGAAATTTCACCGGATTCCATATCCGGATATCGAAATGAGCTTGTTACCGATCACTCCACGGCTGCTGCAGTGGCTGGCGGACAGGCAGACATAGCTCTTGGCGAGGCCTGTGTAGCGAGAAGCTTTCCGGAGCTGGATTTTCTTCCTGTTTGCCAGGAATCACTCTTCCTGGTTATGCAGACCAAAAATCTGAGCACCCCCGGCTTTCAGGCCGTAGCGGAAACCATTGCATCCGAACCTTTCCGCCGGTTTTTAGCTCTTCAAACCGGATACGATACTACTGACACCGGAAATATCCGGCATATTTAGGGCTAAGAAAAACGCTTATGTAAAAAATTCTTCCACAACCATTTCTTTGATAATACAAAATCAGCCAGCACGTCAATGATCACTCCTTATTTTTGCCCAATTAAGGAAGTTTCTTGATCCTATGACTGCTGACTGATCTTTATTTATTCAAATATTGATATACTCTTGAAGAAATCGAACGGATTCCGTACAGTAAATGATCTTCGGAAGCGCCTTCTGAAAATATACATAATACATAATTTGTTTTCTTTCCATAGACGATTGCCATATCATGCTGAACTGAGCTTGTCTCACCAGTTTTGTTCGCGCATACTATACCTGTCGGAAGACCTGATGGAATTTTGTATCGTTTCGTCTGATGCAGTAAAAGATTTAGCATTTCTCTGGAATACTGTTGAGAAACACACTGACCTCGATAGATTTTTTCTAAGAGTCTCCCACAATCTTTTGCAGATGCCGTGTTACGCCAGCCATCACTGCTCCAGGCAGAAGAAGATGGATGCAGGGAACTGTGACAACCGGTATTTTTGTAACCGTTCTTTCGAAGATACTGGTTCACTACAGCCGTTCCTCCTACAAAGCTTCCGCCTCCCTGACGCCTTACCAGTTCATTATAACATTCATTATCACTGACAGTGATCATATCCCACAGCAAGCTGTACACACCGGAGCTGTATTGCATTTTTCCCTGACGGATCTGATCATAGACCGACGCCATCACAAATGCCTTGATCGTACTTGCCGGATACATTTCCCGATCATTTATGTTTACAACATTTCCTGTTTTCAGATCTTTTATATAAACAGACCAGTTTCCACCGTAGGCAGAAACAAAGCTCTCCAATTCCGATTTAAATGCACTTAGAGCATACTCTGATCTTGTACTTTTTCTTCCCTGCCAGTCCACATACTGACCATCCGGTGTTTTCATATTTTTCGCAATGGTTCCGTTCGATTTCAGGTAATAACCATCTTTCCACCGGTTCACCAGCATTTTTCCATTTTGGTCTACATAATATTGCTGGCCCTCACAGGTTACCCACCCTGCCTTCTGTACCATTCTCCCATTATCATTGCCAAAATAATAGATTCCGTTAAACTTTTTTCCCTGAACTGTTTTGTTCACTTTATGAAAAGACGGACGCATGCAGATTCTTCCGGTTCCATAGAAATAATAATAACCACTTTTAAAATTACGCCCACCGAATCTTCTCTGTCTTATATAGCGTACTGTTCCACGATCAGCCAGTTTTCCGTACGCTTCCACATAATAAATGCCTGCGATAATTTTTTTGCCCCGTACCTTCTGTTCAGCTACGTTTACAAAGCCACGCTCTCCCTTTGAAATTCTTCCATTGGAGTCTGTGATGTGGTATTTATCAAAGCGGACACCAGAAACTGTCTTTTTATCAAAATAATACACGGATTGTTTTCTCAAAAGTTTTCCGTTTTTATCAAACATATAAAATCCTGTTTTTAAAAACTCTGTCTTTGGAATTGACAAATAACGTAATCCGGTAAGTTTTCGCTTCTTAGAATCTTTCAAATACCAGTTCCCGCCAGATTTCTGAAGATAATTTCCACTGTTATCCCAAAATCGTACCGTTCTTTCAGCAGCCTCGACCTTTATCTCTGTACTTCTGATACCAATAATTCCTCCAAAAACCACTATTAATATCAACCAATATATACAAACTGTTTTTTTTGCTTTCATACTTTAACAAGACCTGCCACAGACAATGACAGGTCTTTCTCCTTTATCTTTATTATCCTATTTTCATGCAGATGTTCTGGATCAGGCGGTTGTAGCCGGTTACCTTTTTCAGCCATTCCAGCGCTATGGACACTGCCAGTGAAGCCAGCAGAAGCGTCAGTGTATTGGTCAGAAAATATCCACTCACATACACAAAAGAATATTTTCTTATAAATGTATGTATCAGAAATATATTCATGGAATGTTTTCCGAGGAACAATAAAATCTGTCGCACTCCCGGAATGACATTAATAAATTCGCAGCAAAATGCCATAAATACAATTGGATACACACCCCAGTGGATCTCACTGTATACCGTCAGCGGCAAAGTTCTGTACGCTTTATACAAAATAAACACCGCAAGAAGCTCCAGAAGAAATTTGAAAACATGCTTCATTCCAGCATTCCATATCTTAAACCATCGGTTAAACAGATCATACTTGGCTACACACATTCCCATGAGAAATACCGGTAAAAATGCATAAATACCCGTAATTCCCATAACCTCCAGGGAAATTATCCGTGGAAATGCCGCAACAGCCACAAGAATAAATACCAGATATTCTTCCTTTATCATAAACAGTGGCACACAGATGATAAAAATGATCGCCGCACTCATATACCACCAGGTTCCGTTCAGAGTCGAAGTTCCGAAAAGTTTCGCCAGACCAAAAAAATCCAGCACCATTGCGCTAACACCTTTGGCAATATTCCCGTTTCCGAAATATCTGGCCACGGCATAGCCGTTATAAAGCTGTGAGCTCACAACAGAAAGCCCCCATATAATCCAGAACCCTCCCATTGTTTTTATCAGTCTTTTGGCTGTCCACTTGCCAGGTGTAGAATTATTTTTTCTGTAACTGAGATACAGTCCGTATCCGGAAATAAATGCATAGATCGGTACACAGATCTTAAATGTTCTGCACAGATACATGATCCGATCTGCTGAAAACGGAGTGAAAACAACATTCAGCCCCTCAAATCTGTCTTGACTCAGATACATATGATGGAACAGCATTATAACAATGGCAATGCCCTTCATCGCCTGAGAATTATATTTATCAAACTTTATTGCCTGCTTTCCTTCCAAAATCCAACCTCCATATTACCGATTCTCGATGATCCTCTCATAAACTCGTTTGGAACAGTTACGGTCATTAAATGCAAAGGTCTCATCCATTCGTTTCCGATATTCCTCTTTCATCTGACAGCCGTCTGCCATATATTCGATGATCCGGTCCACAGTTCCGTCCAGTGTATGCTCCACCTCTCCGAAGCCATCTCTCTCATAGTCAAAGTATCCCTCTGTGTAGGAATGCGCGCCACTGAAAAAGCTGTCTCTGTCAAACTGGGAGTATACGATGGGTTTTCTCAAATATGCAAAATCAAAGGCAACCGAAGAATAGTCCGTGATCATCAGATCTGTCTGGGCAAAAATGTCCTTGTAGGAATAAGACGAATCCATAAATTTTACCCGTGGATCATGACGGAACATATGCAGACCGTCAATGGTATTTGGGTGAGGCATGAAGCAGATGGTATATCCGTACTTCTCTGCCGCTCCCAGAAGTCTTTCGCTGTTGAGAAGATCATCATAAAAATGGAAATATTCGCTTTCCTGAAATTCTTTTCCAAGCTGCCATACCCCTCTGGCATCGGTTCCTGAGGAAAGGCTTTTGCGCCAGGTAGGCATCACCGTCACATACTTACGCTCATCATGGACCAGACGGTCATAACGCGGCATTCCCGTAAGCCAGATATTTTTTTCCGGATAAAAATAGTCATAGGTAAAGGCAGAATCATATTCCGGCTTTGTGCTGACGATAAATCCGAAAAGATTACGGTTGTATTTGTTCAGCCACTTGGACTGGTTGTCTTTGGTCACACCATGCTGTAAAAATACCAGCTTTTTGTCATAGATGATATCGCGGTACAGATACTCCAGCTTTCCAAAAGGATTGATCACCGGTTTGTTAGCCTGGGAGGACAGTGAAAATTCATTCAGCAGGAACAGAAGCTTATGCTTCCAGGAGAAAGGCTCCACAACCTTTCCAAGCTTCTTCATTTCCACATAATCCTGTGTATCCTTGTTGACTACAAAGTACGGCTCCACCGTAGGGTCCGGATTGGCGCAGAGATAGCGGAACATCACTTCGCCGTTGTCATCTCCGCGTGTTGTACGATCGGAGATCAGCCAGATCTGCTTTTTCTGCTTTGCCTTCTGCATCTCGTAGAGCTTACGTACGAGAACTGCCTTTTTTCCGGCCTTTCCCTGAGAAAATATTGCTTTGGTGCGTTTTTTCTTCAGCTGTTTCTCCCTACTCTGACTGTATGGCTCTACCGTTACTTCATACTGATGGCCCAGAACCTTTGCATCTTCCTGATCCTCTCCACGGATCATCCGGACTTTTTCGTTAAGATACAGAAGCTTATCCTCTATATGCAGGAAAAGCGGCAGCTTCTTTGTAAATGGCACATATTTTCCGTAGGAAATATTGTACATTTTATTTATATGTCCATCTGTGCCTGTGCCCCAGCTGATAAACTCCCGGATCTCGGAAAGCGGAATGTCCACGATATACAGCTTCTCAACGGCACTTTCTTCTCTGCACCAGCCGGTTCTTTCCAGTGTATATTTCCATCTGGCTTCATAGGTGTTGCCACCAGTCATCATATATGCACGGTTTGTCCTGCTCACAGGCTCCACAATGGAAAATTCACAGTGAAGCTGGTCTTTTTCCGGCTGGAATATCTTGACACGGAGATTGTCATATATGGGATTCAGGATCGTGTCTGCCTGATCCGGAAATTTTTTGCATATATCCGGATAATATTTCCGGAGAAGATATACTTTGTTTGCCCTGCTGATATGCTGATTGGACATCACGATCTCCGGAAACTCCATCTGCTTCAGGAAGCTTTCGATACCTTCCTCATATCTGCACTTTTTCTCTTCATCAAGCTTCTCGTTATCAAATATGATATCAGCTATTTTTGCGCTGTAATACAGCAGCACATAATCTGCATTTTTTTCATGAACAGGATTTTCTTTTATTCTGCAGTCTGCGATCTTTCGGAAAAATTCCTGATAAAATACCTCCAGCTGGTCCGGATCCTGCAGCATATTCTTCCAATCATCCACCATGAGATGGTCCGCAAGGATCTGCACATAGATATCTTCCCCTGAAGCCACTCCCAGACTCCGGCAGCTTACAACGGACTGATATACCATGGTCATCACATCCAGATACCAGATCTCCGGACGGATCTCGGATACCCATTTCACCTGATCTGCGGCAAATGTGTAAGCGGTATACAGCTGATGCAGAAGATATACATTGTTATCCAGCGTTGTTTTTTCGGTGAAACGGTTACAGTAATTATTATGCTCCCGCACATAGATATTTCCTTTTCCACGGATCTTTGTTAGGACAACATCTCTGTTTTCTTCCTCAAAGCAGCGTCTGATCTCTGCACTGGATTTTGGGGAAAAACGGATTCCGGCTTTTGCAAAAACAACATAGCTTCCGGCTATCTTATCCTTCAGCTCCGCCACAAGATCCCCGCATTCCAGTCCGTCAATATATAAAAGATCCCGGTCATCCAGCATCTCCCGGAAACGAGGATCCTCCGGATTGAACTCTCCGTAGATCTTATCCAGCTCTTCGTCCTTGAGCTCTTTCTCCTTTTCTCCGGCTTCCTCCAGCTCCCGCATGTCCCGTTCATCAGGAATATCCATATCTCCTGCAATGCATACTGCAAGGATCTGTACCGTTCCTTCCGGTGTGACCTCACGTACATTTTTAAAGGTTCTGTAAAGCTTTGCGGTATCTTTTGCAAAAACAACTACTGAAAATTCATACTCCCTGTTCATATTGCTCCTTTTGTATCCTTACATTAAAATTTTTTCTCTTTCAGCCTTCTTTTCAGTTTGTCCGGTATTTGAGCATTGGCTATATATTCATAAATTCGTTTGCTGTTGTCATTGTCCCTGTAGGGAAGAAGCTCATCTCTTCTTCCTGAAAATTCCGGTTTTTCACGGAATCCGTTCCTCGCATATTCTCCGATAAGGTCTACCAGCTGGTTCTGATCCCATGCCAGATCTCCGAAAACATCTTTTTTGTAGTCCATATAGCTTCCCTGGACTTTCTCATAGGTTTCCAGATCAAAGGGATAAAATACCACCGGTTTTTCCTGATAGTAGACATCCCAGGAAACAGAAGAATAATCGGTGATCAGCATATGACAGCTCATCAGAAGCTGATTCAGCGGCATAGTCCCAAATGGGATCAGACGGATATGCCTGTCTTCCACCTGAAAGCTCCGGATATGTTCCCGGAATTTCGGATGGATATAAAAATTCAGCGTGATATTTTCCTTTTCCAGAAGAGTCTTAAGCCTCTCATCCTGCAGAAATGCTTTATAACGCTGATAGTATTCACTTTTTTTGAACTGCTCCTCGCTGATATCCTCCAGCCAGCTTCTCCATGTAGGCATCAGCAGGATCTCTTTATGAGCCGGATCCGACTTGTCCTCCAGCACATCCCATCTGGCCAAACCAGTGATGATGATCTCTTCATTATCGTATCCGAAATAATCATGGATGATCTTCTGTTCATAACCCGAAGACACCACAAACAGTGCCATCTGATTGCCTCCGCCTTTATGAAAGGTCCTGTGGCATTGCTTGAAGCCCATCACTCCATGCTGGAGAAATACAATGTTCTTCCGTGCCTGATACAGAACCTTGTAGATGCTGTTGGGCGAATCCCAGATATAAAAATGCCGGATTGCATCGGTAGATATCAGATACCGTGCAGCGCTGAGATAGATCATGTACTTAAATGACATGAACTGGATCACATTGGCATCATACTCTTTTACAGCCTGATAATCCGGACATTTTTTATCTATTACATAAAAAATCCGACTTCTGTCCTTCTCCGATGCATGCTCCATACAGTACCGGAAAAAATAGAGGCCGTTGTCCTGTGCCATTGTACAGTATTTCTCGCAGATCAGCCATAATTTCTTATGATCCCAGTAAGGTTTCAGGATAAAATAGCAGAATAATGCAAGAAATTCTTTTGCTATAAATGCATAGCTGTCATATTTCGGATCATATTTCCGGTATTGAATGGTAAACTGCCTTGCTCCGTTGACAAAGGGATAAACCATATGCCCATCCCCGGTTCTGGTCCATCTTGGAAAAAGGATCAGCTTAAGTTTAAGTTTTGAACTTAAGCCTCCCAGGATCGCATCCTCATAATTTCCTTTTCCTTCTTTATCCACAGATGCCACCACATCCCAGAATGCGGTTTCCATCGGATACTGATCTACATTGATCTGTGCATGATACACGATCGTATTTCCTTTTTTTGCTGTCTGCATTTCAAAAGGAAAACTTGTATCCAACACTGCATTTCGCTGTTTCAGCTTCAGGGAACGGATCCTTCCTCTGGATCCTTCCAGCTCAAAACTGATCTTTATGGTTCCTTTTGTCAGCGAAAATTTCCTGGTTTTTACCTTGATCTCCGCCGGAGCTTCCATTAACTGCTGCAATTTTTCACCACCTGTTACATTTCTTTGATCGCTTTGTAATTTCTTTCACAATTCTTTGTATCCCACAGATCAAAATATTTTCCGTGTCTTTCCAGATAGATCTCTTCATTGGCAAATCCCTGCTTATGCAGGCGGATCAGCCAGTCCGTTACTTCCTGTTCCGTTACACATACCGGACCGAAGCCATCTTTCCGGAAATCAAAATACCCGATCTGATGATGACTTTGCCGGAATTTTTCATTGTCAAACTGGTAGTAGACCAGTGGCTTTTTCATGTAGGCAAAGTCCATGGCCACACTGGAAAAATCAGTCACCAGCACTGCGGACTCTTTAAGGAGTGTCTGCACATCGTACTCAGGCCAGGACGCCACTGTGATCTTCGGATGATCCACATGAAAATATTTCAGGAACCGATGCATTTCCCTGTGCGGATAAAAGATGATCTGAAGATCGTTCTCCTCAATATAGCGGATCAGTCTCTCATCCTTGAGAAGTGCATCCCAGTACCGGTAATAATCGGTTTCCATGAATTTCTGTGCTTCCAGCTCGTGATCAGAGGCTGAGATCTCATTGCGGATATACATACGCCAGGTCGGCATGATCAGGATCTGGTTCTTTTTTACCTTCATATCATGAAGCTGGTCAAAACGACACAGTCCCAGCTCCTGCACATAGCCTTCCGGATATCCGTACCGGTCATTGACATATTTCCACTCATCATAGGTACTGGTAACAAAAAGACTCATTTTTGTATGGGGATAATACAGAAAACTAAGATCTGCCGTAATGATCCCATGCTGCAGGAACGCCCGCTTGTTCCGTAGGATTCCGTAAACCTCCAGCACATAGCAGATGGCTGCGTTTGGTTTTCCCATTTTCTGGGAGCTGATATTTTTTGATGCAGCCAGATAGTAGATCCAGTGGCGGAAGCTTCCATACTGGATCACAGGTCCCAGATTTTTTACCCGGGCATAATCCGGAGATTTTCTATTGATGGCGTACACTGCATCCTCACTGGTATTTTCTCTCAGATATTTGTACAGCCAGAATCCGTTATCCCGGCATTCATTCTCTGTATCACAGAGAAGCCAGAGATCCCTGCGAAAAAGTCTGTAGACCATCGCAATGGGAAATGCCAGGATAAACTTGATGATGTGAAGCAGATCCCCAGGTTTTACTCGTTTCAGTTTTTCAAGAAATGTCTGTTCCATGTTTCCCTCTGTTTACAGGATCCCGGTTTATTCCTCTGACCAGTCTCCGTTATCATCCCAGACAATCTCTCCGTCTCCGCTGTCATCTGTATCTGTACTGTTGTCAAGAGAATCGTCACCGCTTCCACTGTTGCTGCTGTCATCTACATAGTCGCCGCTATCATCACTGCTGTCATAGTTTCCATCATCACTGCTGTTGTCGTAGCTTCCGTCATCGCTGCCGTCGTAGCTTCCGTCATTACTGCTGTCATAGTTTCCGTCATCACTGTTATCATAGCTTCCATCATCACTGTTGTCATAGCTTCCATCGCTGCTGTCAGAAGAAGTATCCGTGATACCGGAAGAACTGTCTGTCAGATCTGAAGCATCTGTGCTGTCTGCGGAATCACTGCTGTCCGCCTCACTGTTATCCGTTTCCACATTGCCAATAGTGCTCTTCTCACTCTTGTCACTGAGGCTTGTATAGGTCAGGTATGCTTCTCCGTTATCGATCATCAGTTTTGCCTTTTCCATATCGCTCAGCTGTACACTGTAGATCTCATAGGCATTTCCGTCTCCGTCTACGATCTTCATATCATAGATGGCATCTCTTGCAGAATCCGGGGTGTAATACATCTGCACCTGCTCCGCATCTTTGATGGTAGCTTCTGCAGGAACAAGACTTTTGCCCCATTCTTCCCCTCCTGCCGCGCGGAGATAGATCTCACGGATCTCTCCCTTCGTGCTGTTGGTAAGATAAACAAATTTTGCAGTACTGGTCTTTACACCGATCAGCTTCGGTGCAGGTGTAGATGTGGGAAGCGGTGTGGATGTAGCCGGTGCAGCCGTAGGTGCGGCTGTAGGAACCGGTGTTGGTGTCACCTCTGCTGTTTCCTTTGATGATTTTCCACAGCCGGCAATACCAAGCGCCGTCACTGCTGTCAGTACGATCAAAAGCTTCTTATATTTCATAATGATTACCTCCAGATTGCAGTTTTATGCTAAAAATGTTTTTCCAACGAAGTATCCGAGCACCAGGATACCAAGAATGATCCTGTACCAGCCGAATACTTTAAAATCGTGTTTCTTGATATATCCCATCAGGAATTTGATGGCAAGAACAGATACCACAAAGGATACCACAACACCTACGATCAGGATGATCAGCTCTGTGGAGCTGAAGGCAAAACCGAATTTGACCAGTTTCAGAAGACTTGCTCCGAACATAACCGGAATTGCCAGGAAAAAGGTAAATTCTGCTGCAACTGTACGGGATGTTCCTGCAAGGATTCCTCCGATAATGGTAGATCCGGAACGGGATGTTCCCGGAATCACGGAAAGCACCTGGAAGCAGCCGATGATCAGCGCTGTCTTAAAGGAAAGCTCATCCAGTCTGGTGCAGGTTGGTCTGCGGCGTTTGTTGTAGTTCTCGATAACGATAAAAAGCACACCATAAACGATCAGCATGATGGCAACGACCACATAGTTGTAAAATTTCTTTTCAATAATGTCATTAAAAGGAAGAGCGATGATGATCGTCGGCAGACATGCTACCAGGATCTTAAACCAGAGGATCCACTTATCCTTATCACAGTATTTTTCTACAAAAGTAAGGACAGTTCTGGGTACTGCCGGCTGTTTACGCAGTGCCATCTGTGTTTTCTTCGGGATTTTTCTTATGTAAAAAGGCCACAGCTTGTTCCAGTACAGTACAACAACTGCCAGGATCGCGCCAAGCTGGATCACCACCAGGAAAAATTCCATAAATGCCTCGGATACATTCAGCTTGATAAACTCATCCACAAGGATCATATGTCCGGTACTACTGATCGGAAGCCACTCGGTGATTCCCTCCACAATACCGAGAAGGATAACCTTCAGTAATTCTATAAAAATCATGTTAACTCCTTTCTAAAAGCAAGATAAGGACAGGGCCGGTATGTGAACGACGGCCCCGTCCTTATCAGTATATTACATATTTGACAATTCGTAAACTTTTAATTTTTTATTTCACAAAATTTACAATTTTTTATCGATTGTCGATGGTGGCGATATCTACCAGAGTCAGGTGGTTCAGGTCTGTATTCTCAAGACTTGTGACCAGAGCCTCTGCAGTATCAAGACTTGTAAGCACATTGACACCTGTCTCGATAGCATTACGACGGATCACGAAACCATCCTTCTGGTGCTCAACACCCTGTGGCGGTGTGTCGATAACAACATCGATCTTGTGGCCAAGGATCAGGTCCATCAGGTTCGGAGACGGCTGCTCCAGCTTGTTGGTACGTGTTACCTTGATTCCGTTTTCAGTCAGTACGCTTGCAGTACCTCTTGTTGCAAAGATACGGTATCCCTGAGCTTCGAAACGTTTTGCGATCGGAATGATGTCCTTCTTATCCTCATCTTTTACAGTGATGATCATCTGTTTGTGCTTCGGAAGACGGATTCCGGCTCCGATGAAGGCTTTGTAAAGAGCCTCGTTAAAGGTTTTTGCAATACCAAGGCACTCACCTGTGGATTTCATCTCAGGTCCGAGGCTGATATCTGCGCCTCTGATCTTCTCGAAGGAGAATACCGGCATCTTGATTGCGAAGTACTCTGCTTCTTTCTGAAGTCCCGGTGTGTAACCAAGCTCTTTGATCTTATGTCCAAGGATAACTCTTGTTGCAAGCGGAACGATCGGGATTCCTGTTACCTTGCTGATGTACGGTACTGTACGGCTGGAACGCGGGTTAACCTCGATGACATATACATCCTCGCCTACAACGATGAACTGAATATTGATCATACCGATTACATGAAGTGCCTGTGCAAGACGGCGTGTGTACTCGGCGATGGTATCTTTTGCTTTCTGGCTGATGGTCTGTGCCGGATATACGGAAATACTGTCTCCGGAATGGATACCTGCACGCTCGATGTGCTCCATGATTCCAGGGATCAGGATGTCCTCACCGTCGCATACTGCATCGACCTCGATTTCTTTACCCATCAGGTACTTATCAACAAGGATCGGATGCTCCTGTGCGATCTGGTTGATGATTCCGATGTACTCTTCCACGTCCTCATCGCTGACAGCGATACGCATTCCCTGTCCTCCAAGTACATAGGACGGGCGGACAAGTACCGGATAACCCAGCTCATTGGCTGCTTTTTTCGCCTCTTCTGCTGTGAATACGGTATGTCCCTTCGGTCTCGGGATCTCACATTTCTCAAGGATGGCATCAAAGAGCTCTCTATCCTCTGCAGCATCTACGTTCTCAGCAGATGTTCCGAGGATCTTAACGCCCATCTTGATCAGTGCCTCTGTAAGCTTGATAGCTGTCTGTCCACCGAACTGAACAACAGCTCCGTCCGGTTTCTCGATATTTACAACATTCTCAACATCTTCCGGTGTCAGCGGCTCAAAATACAGCTTATCTGCAATATCGAAGTCTGTACTTACTGTCTCCGGGTTATTGTTGATGATGATCGTCTCATATCCTTCTTTCGCAAATGCCCATGTACAGTGTACAGAGCAGAAGTCGAACTCGATACCCTGACCGATACGGATCGGGCCGGAACCAAGTACCAGGATCTTTTTCTTATCTTTTGTTTCTACAGCTTCATTCTCTGTCTGCTCATCGCCGTATACAGAATAGTAATATGGTGTCGCTGCCGCAAACTCTGCTGCACAGGTATCAACCATCTTGTATGCTGCACGGATGCCGTACTCTTTACGCAGGTCTTTGATCTCAGCTTCTGTCTTTCCTGTCAGGTCTGCGATGATGTAGTCCGGGAACTCCAGACGTTTTGCTTCCAGAAGAAGGTCTTTGTCCAGCTTCTGAGTTTTCAGAGCCTGCTCCATCTCAACAAGGATAGCCAGCTTATCGATGAACCAGATGTCGATCTTTGTGATATCATGAAGCTTCTCCTGGGAAACATTTCGTCTCAGGGCTTCTGCGATTTTCCAGATACGGCGGTCATCCACAATGTTCAGCTCGTCCATCAGTTCTTCATCAGAAAGATGTGAGAAATCATAGGACATCAGACTGTCTACATGCTGCTCCAGGGAACGGATAGCCTTCATTAAAGCACCCTCAAAGTTATGGCAGATACTCATAACCTCACCGGTAGCCTTCATCTGTGTAGTCAGTGTACGTTTTGCTGTGATGAATTTGTCAAATGGCAGACGCGGGATCTTAACAACACAGTAATCCAACATCGGCTCGAAGCTTGCGTATGTTTTGCCTGTGATGGCGTTCGGGATCTCATCCAGTGTGTAACCCAGTGCGATCTTGGCTGCAACCTTGGCGATCGGATAACCGGTAGCCTTACTTGCAAGTGCGGAGGAACGGCTTACACGAGGGTTAACCTCGATAACGCAGTACTCAAAGCTCTCCGGATGAAGAGCGTACTGTACGTTACATCCACCTGTGATGCCAAGCTCTGTGATGATGTTAAGTGCAGATGTACGGAGCATCTGATACTCTTTATCTCCTAAGGTCTGGGAAGGAGCAACTACGATGGAGTCACCGGTATGGACACCAACCGGGTCAATGTTCTCCATGTTGCAGACTGTGATGCAGTTTCCTGCGCTGTCTCGCATTACCTCGTACTCGATCTCTTTCCATCCGGCGATACATCTCTCTACAAGAACCTCGCCTACACGGGAAAGACGGAGACCATTCTCAAGGATCTCACGAAGCTCCGGCTCATTATGCGCGATACCGCCGCCGCTTCCGCCAAGTGTATATGCAGGACGGAGAACAACCGGATAACCGATAGTCTGAGTAAACGCAACACCGTCTTCTACAGTTGTTACGACCTTGGATGCTGCAACCGGCTCGCCGATCTTTTCCATTGTATCCTTAAATTCCTGACGGTCCTCAGCTTTACGGATCGTTGCTGCTGTGGTACCGATGAGACGTACATTGTGCTCTTTCAGGAAGCCCTTTTCCTCAAGCTCCATGGCAAGGTTCAGACCTGCCTGTCCGCCCAGTGTAGGAAGTACACTGTCCGGTTTCTCTTTGAGGATCAGCTGCTCTACGACTTCAACAGTCAGAGGCTCGATGTAAACTCTGTCTGCGATGTCTTTATCTGTCATGATGGTAGCAGGATTGGAGTTTAAAAGTACAACCTCCATGCCCTCTTCCTTCAGGGAGCGGCATGCCTGGGTTCCTGCATAGTCAAACTCTGCTGCCTGGCCGATTATGATCGGGCCTGAGCCGATTACAAGTACTTTTTTTATGTCCTTATTCCTTGGCATTATTTCTCTCCTCCCATCATCTTCATGAATCTGTCAAAAAGGTAACTGGAATCCTGTGGTCCCGGGCATGCTTCCGGATGGAACTGTACAGTAAAGATGTTCTTTCCGTTATATGCCATACCCTCGTTTGTTCCGTCGTTGACGTTTACAAATGCAGGATGTGCGATATTTTTCTCCTCAAGTCCCTCTGCGTCTACAACGTAGCCATGGTTCTGGGAGGAAATATATACTCTTCCTGTCTCAAGGTCTTTAACCGGATGATTTCCGCCTCTGTGACCGTATTTCATCTTATGGGTGTCTCCGCCCGTTGCAAGAGCCATAAGCTGATGTCCAAGACAGATGGCAAAGATCGGTACATCAGAGTCGTAAAGTTTTTTGATTTCTTTAATAATAGAAGTACATTCCTTCGGATCTCCAGGTCCGTTGCTGAGCATGATGCCGTCCGGATTGTCTCCAAGGATTTCTTCTGCAGATGTCAGAGCCGGGTAAATAGTAACCTGGCATCCTCTCTCATTCAGTGAGCGTGCAATGTTTTTCTTGGCGCCCAGATCAAGAAGGGCAACCTTCGGTCCGTTCCCCTTAAGCACTTCCTTTTCGCGGCAGGAAACCTTCTCTACCACTTTTCCTGTTGTATATGCTTTTAATCTGGGGATGATTGTATCCAGGTCATAGTTCTCATCAACTGTGATCATTCCGTTCATGGTTCCCTTCTCACGAAGGATCTTAGTCAGTGCTCTGGTATCAATTCCTGCGATTCCCGGAATGTCGTTTTTGCTCAGAAAATGCTGAATGGTGTCTACGCTTCTGAAGTTGCTGGGAACTCGTGATAATTCGCGTACAATAAATCCGTCAATCCACGGCTTCCTTGATTCCTGGTCATCATAACAGATTCCGTAGTTTCCGATCAGCGGATATGTCATACACACCGCCTGTCCTGCGTAAGAAGGATCTGTCATTACTTCCAGATAACCGGTCATGGAAGTGTTAAAGACAATTTCACTGATGACTTCCCTTGCAGAACCAATGCTGGTTCCTGTAAATACATGGCCATCTTCCAATATCAGAAATGCTTTCATACAATCTCCCTTTCTTTGTTCTCTTATTTTATCCTAAATCTTCAAGATTGTATCACAGGAATCGTCATTTTTCAACACCATATGCAAAAAAAATGTATAAAACTAACTTAAAATATTTTTTTTGAATTTTTTTAATTTTTTTGAATTTTTCTATTGACATTATCCCATTCCTGAGTTATTATAAGTGAGCAGTCGACGAGCGGAGCAAACAAAGCGAAGCAAGCCGGTTGAAAAAATGCAGGAATGGCGGAATTGGCAGACGCGCAGGCTTCAGGTGCCTGTGGTCGCAAGATCGTGTGGGTTCAAGTCCCATTTCCTGCATTCTTTTTTATTTTATCCAAAATCAAAAAAACAGAAGCGCCCAACACCGGCACTTCTGTTTTTTTATTTATTTTTCTTTTTCAGAAAAGATCTCGCTCCCGCCCCAGAGAAGCGCACCTGTAAATATGAAAAGATCCGAAATATTAAATACGACCTTCTTAAGCTTCGGATTTTCCACATTCAGGCTCACATAATCCGTGACGTATCCCTTTCTGCGACGTTCCGTATAATTATTCAGACCGCCGCCCAGGATCATGGAAAGCCCAAGCTTGGATATGCGTGTGCCTTTTTCTCCGAAAGTACGTATATACTCCCAGATTGCACCGCCCAGCACCATAGATGCAAGATCTCTCAGGAATTCTTTATCTTTGTTTTTTAATATTCCAAGCATCATCCCATGATTATGGCAATTTCTTACGATCAGTCTGCCTCCCAGGCACTTTTCCTTCAGATCTTTCTTTTCCGATGTGTTGATTTTTTTCTTTATATAATAGTCTGTACCAAAGATTCCCGCCGTCAGTAAATTCCACAACATTATTCCCCCTCCTTATTTCTGTGGTCTGCATAATATTCAGGCAGGCTCCCACTGGGGAAAGCCTGCCTTATATGCTTATGGTTATTCTGTTTTTTCTTCTATTGTTTCTGTATTTTCCGGATCAGCCGCAGGCTCCTCTGTTTCTGCAGATCCCACTTCCGTTCTTTCCTCTTCCAATTCCGGATCTGATCCTGATGTTTCTGTTTCTGACGCTTCTGCGGTTTTTGCTGCCACTTCTGTAGCTTCTTCTGTTTCTACTACTTCTGACGCTTCTACTGTCTCTTCCGGATCTGCTGCCGCTTCTGTAGCTTCTGCGTTTTCTTCCGCTTCTGTCTCCGGTACTTCTGTCACCTCTGCCTCAGCAGCCTCTTCAAGCTCCTCATCTGCCTGCTCGATCACATCGGCAGCTTTCTCTTCCAGCTCCGCTGTAGGACACGCCGCTCCGCAATACGGACAGAAGCTGGCCTCCCGCATCACCGCCTTATGGCAGGCCGGGCAGAACTTCTCCCCTTTACTGGCAGCGATCGCATCTCTGTAGTGATCCGCCTCCAGCATGTGCTGGCTGATTTCCTCGCAGATAGCTCCCGTCTCACCGTCAACGGCTTCTCCCTGCTCATAACGTGTATAGATCATCTTTCCGATATCCATCATCAGCTTTTCGGTCATACGCTCCTGTGCAGAGAGCTTGTTACGGATCTTCTGGATCTCATAGAGATTCTCTGCTCTGGAACTTAAGCCCTTTGCCTTTCTTGTCAGTGTGTTTCCCAGATCATCCCAAAAACTGCTTTTTGCCATATCTGTCACGCTCCTTTATATATTAAAGAATCTTCTTGTTTCTTATCCTTCCAGTGCCGGGATCTCCTGTCCACGCATAAGGATCTTCGGACCTCCGTTGCCCTGAATGTATCCCTCTGTGATCACGACCTCACCGATATTGTCGTCCTTCGGGATCTCATACATGATATCCAGCATATATTCCTCCAGGATAGCCCGGAGAGCTCTGGCTCCTGTATGGCGTTCCAATGCCTTACGGGCAATGGCATGTAAGGCACCGTCCTCAAACTCCAGTTTTACTTCATCCAGTGCCAAAAGCTTCTTGTACTGTTTCAGAATGGCGTTCTTCGGCTCCTTGAGGATCTTCACAAGCATATCTTCCGTCAGCCCGTTCAGGGTAAAGATGATCGGAAGACGACCGATAAATTCCGGAATCATTCCAAATGCACGGAGATCATCTACCGTTACTTTCTCCAGCACATGCGGATCATCATCATATTTGTCCTTCAGATCTGCATAAAATCCGATAGACGCCTGTTTATTCAGTCTTTCTTTGATGATATTCTCAAGATCCGGGAACGCACCGCCACAGATAAACAGAATGTTCCTTGTATTTACAGTCACCATAGGTACCATGGCATTCTTGCTGGTAGCACCCACCGGAACTTCCACTTCACTTCCCTCCAGAAGTTTCAGAAGTCCCTGCTGGACAGCCTCTCCGCTGACATCTCTCTGGTTGGTATTCTTCTTCTTTGCGATCTTATCGATCTCATCGATGAAAATGATCCCGTGCTCTGCCTTCTCCACATCATTATCTGCAGCCGCAAGGAGCTTGGATACTACGCTCTCGATATCATCACCGATATAACCAGCCTCTGTAAGAGATGTGGCATCTGCAATGGCAAGCGGTACCTGAAGAAGTCTGGCAAGCATCTTCACCAGATAAGTCTTACCGCAGCCTGTAGGTCCGATCATCAGCATATTGGATTTCTCGATCTCAATATCATCCATGGTATCTGTGGCAACTCTTTTATAATGGTTGTATACACCTACAGACATTACCTTCTTGGCATATTCCTGTCCGATCACATATTCATCCAGAGTTGCTTTGATCTTATGTGGTGCAGGAATATCTTTGAGATCGATCACCGGCTTCGGAGTCTCTGATTTTTTCTTGATCTTCTTCGCCTGGTTTCCGGGATTCTGGAAACTGCTGAGATCGATCATGCTCACATTCGGCATGTTAAAAAGATCGGAATAATTTCCATTGTTCATCTGGGTGTTCATAGTATCAAAGCTTTTCTGCATGCAATCCGCACAGATATGTATATGATTAGGAAGGTCGATCATCTTCCCTGCCTGACTCTCCGGTCTGCGACATAAAAAACAGAATTTCTCGTATTTCTGCTCCTGGTCATTGTCTTTATTATTATCAAACTGATCTGCCATAACATTTCCTTTCTGGTTTTTATTATGCATATTATAGCACATAATCCGGCTGTATCAAATTAAGTTTTTATAAACCGGGGAGCTGCATGTTCTTATGCAGCTCCCCGGTTTATAAATGGTTATCCTGTATTTTCTTTTATTTGTCAGAAGAGGGTTTGCTTCCGAGGGTCACTTCAACCGTCTGTTCCTTGTACTCTCCGCTGTTCGCTCTGGAGATCACCACTTCGATGGTTTCTCCTGCCTCATAATACTGCAGCTTATCAACAAGGTCATCCTTGCCGCTTACCTTCTGTCCATCCAGCTTCACAATGATATCGCCTTTTTTGATCCCTGCATTATCTGCTGCGCCGCCTTCCGTTACCTCAGTAATAAAAGCACCTGCCGGCATATTATACATCTGGATGGCTTCTGTTGTAAGATCGGCAGCCTTGACTCCCATATATCCTACCTTGGAAGAATCTTCCACCTTATCTCTGGTTTCGCGGTTCATCAGTTCTTCCAGGATCGGCTCTGCCTTGGAGATCGGAATGGCATATCCCATGCCTTCCACCTGACTGTCTGCATACTTGGCCGCATTGATACCGATCACTTCACCGTTCATGTTCAGAAGTGCACCGCCACTGTTTCCGGGATTGATCGCTGCATCAGTCTGGATCAGTCCGCTGGCTTCTCCGTCCTCTGTACCGATGCTTCTGTTAAGGGCACTTATCCATCCGGAGGTAACTGACTGTCCATAGCCCAGTGCATTGCCAATGGCAACCACCTGCTCACCGACTACAAGATCGTCCGAGCTTCCCATCTGTGCGATCTTGATCTCATCCATGGTCTCATCCGGAATATCGGATTTCTCCACTGCCACCACTGCCAGATCATTCTCTTCATCGGTACCTTTGATCTTGGCAGAAACTGCGTTATCCACATCCGCATCTCCATCGGAGCTGCTTGCCATAGCCTGGGTTTCTTCTTCCGCTCCTACCACATCACTGCCTGCAAAGCACACAGTAAGTGTAGTCGCTCCAGATACCACATGGTTGTTAGTCGCAATGAGAAGCTCGCTGTCATTTTCTCCTACAATAATACCGGAACCACTTCCTGCACTCTGATACTGCCTCGTTCCATATCCGAAAAAGCTTGGGATCTCCTGCACACTGACAGATGTAATGGCAACGATAGAAGACATGGTTGCCTGGGCTACACCGGCCACTGTACCACTCTCTGCCACAATATCCTTCACAGTAGAATCCGCAGAGCTACTGTCAGTACTGTCCTCTGTCCCGGTAACTGTTTCTGTCTTTCCGATTGTTGTACTGCTGTCATTTCCTCTGTATTTATCTGCTGCAATATTCACGCCCTGAAAAACCACTCCGGCTACCAGCCCAAAGATCACAGCCAGTGCCACCGCAGTGGCTGCTTTCTTTCCAAAGCTGTTGTTGCCTGAAAAATCTCTCTTTTTCCGCGGCTTTTTGGGCGGTATATTTCCACCGGCATAATTACCGGCCTGAGGCTGATGCACCTCATAATGTCCGTATTTTGGTTTCTCCTGCGAAGTGCCTTCACTCTGTCCGGCACCTGCATAACTGTCCTGTCCGCTCTCCTGCATCCTGCGTCCCTCAGAATAAGGATGCGTCAGCGGTTTCTGTTCTGCCGAAGCATTCTTATCCTCATCCGGCAAGCCTGTCCCCCATTTATTCTCTTCACTCATGCCTCTGGTGCTCCCTTCTATGTTATCTGATGCATGTATCTGTTACTGCTCACTCCGTTCTCAGTAACATTTATTTCTCTTATAAAAGACAGTTTAACAGGGAATTGTGTTTAAACTGTGATATCTCTTTTAAAAAACCGTGACCTGCTCTTATTTGTTCTTTTTCCAGTATTCCGGATTCATGGTGCAGGATCGGATCATTTTTTCAGGGAGCTTTTTGTATCGTTTTCCGAGAAAATATCCGGCGTATTTGGAAGCGCTCTGCAAAAACAGTCCGGGGATCAGCCATATGTGGCCTGTTTTCAGAAGATATGCCATGCTTTTTTTTACCAGCCGGATGCCCTCACCTTCGGAAGGCACTCCTTCAAAAACCTCCGGATGCTCCGCCTGGGAAACTCCCAGATCAAAATTCCTGTGGAACTGCTGCATACAGGTGTAATTGTGAGAATGATATACACGCGCTTCTGATACATAGGCAACTCCATAGCCTTTTTTTACCATCCAGCCTGCATAGATCATATCTTCATTAAAAATAGCATGCTCCGGAAATCCACCAATCTCATCATAGATCCTGTGATCATAAGCAGCACAGACGTTGGAGCAGAAATATGTTTTGATCCCGTAGGTCTGTACATCTTTTTCCGTTTTCAGACAGGACTGTTCCGGATAATTAAAGGAACGGGTATATTTTTCCAGAAATCTGCAGTCCTTTTTTGGAAGCTGACGCGCATAAGCGGCTCCTGCCTGTGGATTCTCTGCAAGAGCTCCTACCAGTGCTCCGATCAGTTCCCTGTCTGCCGGCATTGCATCCTGTGTCATAAATACAAGGATCTCCGCATCCGAAAGCTCTGCCGCCTGCCTTCTGGTACCGCCATGGTCAAATTCTTCTTTTGTAAGATGCCGGACTTCCACAAGCGGATATTCCTGTTCCCAGGTCTCTTTCCAGAATTTCTTTTCTGTATTCATGACAAGGATCTTATTGATAGGATATTTCTGTGCGCTGAGTCTTTCCAGCAGTTTTTCAAATTCTTCTCCCGGACGGTATGCCGGGATGATCACGTCTGTTTTTAATGTTTTCATATTTGTCTCCTGTCCAGAAAGGACCACCCGTTACTGGATGGTCCCTTCTGCTGGTTGCTTATTTTGATGTTTTATTCATTCTCCGAATAATCTTCTCCGTCGGTATAATCGCTATAATCCGTATCGGAATCGTCCGTATCTGTGCTGTAATCGTCTCCGGAATAATCCGTATCTGTGCTGTAATCGTCTCCGGAGTAATCCGAATCATAATCTGTGTCTGTGCTGTAATCAGCATCATCACTTGTGTCCGTACTGCTGTAATCTGTGGATGTATCTCCCTGCCACGTGTACGAATCATCCGTTGCGTCATTCGGTGTATCTGTCACCGCAGGTGCAGTGTCCTGCACGTCGCCTCCGCCTGCGATATTTGTGATCTGGGCACTTCTGTTGAGTACATCCTGCGTCGGAGTGTAACTGGTGTCTCCATACAGAAACTGATGCATCTTCAGAACATTGGATTCCAGTGTGGTAGGTACGATAACGCTGCCCTTTACCTGGGCAAATTTATAATCATTGGGGAAGCCTGTAGTTTCATCAATACTGTAGCCGATCATAGCCGGGATCATCTTCAGGATCTCTGTTTTGGAAACAGAAGTTTTGACCATCGGGAATACTTGATCCATAATATCAAAGATAGTGGAAAGTCCTGCCTTTTTCGCCTTATCTACGATCATCTGGATCACTCGTCTCTGTCTCTCGGTACGTCCCATATCAAGACTTGCAGTATAACGGATACGGCAGTAGGAGGTAGCCTGTACACCATTAAGATGATAGGTATCTACGATTGCTTCCTCATCCTCCGGCTTCGGATCCGGCAGTTCGATCGGTGTGTAGCTCTTTCCGGTTTCCTCTGATGTCTCCACACAGTAATTGTTCATATGAACGATCTCCGCATAGGAAAGAGGGATGTCCAATCCTCCGAGGCAGTCTACCACAGTTACCAGCGCATTAAAATCAATGGCAACATAATCTGTGATATTCAGATCCAGATTCGTATTCAGCATGGAAACCGCGTTGGTCGGTCCGCCAAATGCATATGCCGAATTGGCTTTGGAATAGGTATCATCCTTTACATTGAGAAGGGTATCTCTATAGACAGACACAAGTTTGACTGCCTTCGTATCATTGTTGATACTCGCAATGATGATGGTATCACTGTTCTCTGTATTCAGCTTCTCATTCTTGCTTCTGTGGTCCAGTCCGAACAGTGCATAGGTGGTATATCCCGTCATCTGCGGTGCCTGATCATTAGTTACAATATCCTGGTCTGCAAGATCTGTTTCCTGGATGTCGATCTTATCCAGTTTGGCTGAGATCTGACCATAAACGAACAGACCTCCGATAAACAGGAGCAGTACGACGATCTCCAGGATAAATAAAATCTTCTTGCTTTTTTTCCGAGGTTTTGACATCTTTTCCTTTTCCCCTTTTTAGTATGCGTTCTTATTAATAAATCCTTTGAATATGGTAAGAAACATGATCTTTATATCAAATCCCACAGACCAGTTTTCGATATAATACAGATCACACTCTATCCTTTTTCTGATAGAAGTATCTCCACGATAGCCATTTACCTGTGCCCACCCGGTAAGACCCGGCCGCACCTGATGCTTGACCATATAACGTGGTATCTCCTCCCTAAACTTTTCTACAAAAAACGGCCGCTCCGGTCTTGGTCCCACAAGACTCATCTCACCCTTCAGAATGTTAAAAAGCTGTGGAAGCTCATCCAGACTGGTATGACGCATAAATTTACCGATTCCGGTAACTCTTGGATCGTTCTTTACTGTCCACGCCTTTTTTTCTTCTGATTCTTTCTGGATCTCCATGGAACGGAATTTATACATCCGGAAAGTCTGATTGTGAAGCCCGACACGTTCCTGCTTATAGATCAGCGGGCCCGGCGAAGTCAGCTTGATCAGCATACACAACACCAGCATCACTGGTGAGGACACAATGATCGCAACGATCGCGCCTGCAATATCCATAGATCTCTTGATCAGTGCATTAAACGTGTTGCTCAGGGGCACATACCGGATATTGATCACCGGAAGCCCGAGAATATCTTCTGTATATGGTTTGGTCGGAATAATATTATTATAATCCGGAATAAATTTTGTGTGCACGCCGGATTTTTCACAGAGTGCAACGATCTCTTCCAGACGATAATACTCACTTAAGCCCAGGGTAATGGCTATCTCATCCAGACGACTGGATGGAAGGATGATCATCAGATTGGCGATTCGACCGATCACCTTAACGCCCTTATAAGTAGTGCCTGCCGGCACATTGTCATCCAGTATGCCCCTGATCACGTATCCCCATTGCGGATTCTGCAGGATCCTGTCTACATATTCCTCGGCAGCACGGCTGTATCCTACCAGCAGCACCTGTTTCTGGTTCATTCCTTTTTTGCGCATATCCCGGAGAATGTAAAATATAACCATACGCACAAACCATTCCAGGACGATATTGATCACACAGAAAGAAACCAGAGTAAGACGGGAATAGTCCAGCTCTTTAAAATTGTAAAGTGCAAACATGATGATAAGGAGCCCTAACGCATTTGCCTTCACAATTCCGGCAAGTACGAGACGACGCCCCTGCATTCGCATCGGTGTATAAAGATCAAAGGCCTGATAAAGAAGTAAATATCCCGGAATAATGAATATCAGCATAAACATATATTCCTGGACGGTCTTGGACTGGACCGCCGAATGCTCAAAAATTCCCTGAAAACGGATCAGCCAGGCCAGGGCATAGGAGGCCGCGATCACAAATACATCGATCAGCATATGGAGACGACTGAAATTTTTCTGGTTGTCTTTAATCAATTTCCGCCACCTCATTTAAGTTCATTGCTTTTATCTTATAATAGATGAAAACCAAAAGCAATAAAATCTTCCCTCCGAAATATAAAAATTCTGTGAAAATATGGTGTCTTAACCGGCAAAACGCCTAAAAATGTTGATCCAGAGTTCAAACTGGAGCTGTATATAACGCGGAAGATTCCTCATGGAAAATCTGACTTTTTTGTTTTTGCGGCTGATCTGAAAGCCGTTTTTGATGCCTGCAAGGTACTCACGTCCGAATCCCTTGGACGCAAAAAACAGGATCTTCGCACCGAATCCCACCAGAAAAAACGGAAGGTTCAGCACGATCTGGAGAAACGGCATATTCTTATAGATAAGATAAATATTGTTTCTGGAAGAATACCGGATCTTAAACTGATTATATCTGGATCCGCTAGTACCGCTTCCTACATGATAAACTTTCGCTTTTGGAGCATACCAGTTCTGATAACCGCAGATTCTGGCCCGATAACCGATATCCAGATCCTCCAGATAAGCAAAATGCTCCTCATCAAAATCTCCGATCCTGTCAATAAATTTCTTCCGGTAGATCGCAGCTCCCGCACAGGTGGAAAAAATCTTCTGCTCTCGGTCATAATGGCGGATGTCCTTGCCTTTTCCCCTGGCAAAAGCCCAGCCAAGGGCACAGTAATAATTTCCGGCATCATCCATCTTGTCCCTGTCATGAAGCTGGATCATCTTTGCCTGACAGGAAAATGCCTTCTTATGTCTGCGCAGGGCAGCAACCATCTCCTCCAGGAAATCCGGTTCCGCTTCCGTATCATTGTTCAGAAGCAACACATATGGGGAACGTGCCGCATGGATCCCTTCATTGACGGCTCTGCTGAAACCGTAATTCTCCGGAAGCTGTATCATGTGTACCCATGGATATTCCGCTGAAACAAATGCACAGCTGCCATCAGTGGAACCATTATCCACTAGTATAACCTCAAAATTACGGATAGTCTGTCTTTCAAGACTGGAAAGAACACCATCCAGATATGCCATTCCGTTAAAGTTTGGTATGACTACTGATACTTCCTGCATTGCTTTATCCCTTCTTCTTTCCCATTCCCGGAAGGGGCTTCAGGGAATAATTCCATTTGGTTAAAGAAAGATTTTTGTTATAGTATGGATCTCCTTTTTTCAGGATATCCAGCCAGTGACAGCGCATGTATTCGATCTCCGTCTGGAAACGGCGGACCTTTTCCTCGCTGTCCTCAGTGCCTCTTGACTTGGATTCGTAATGATAGAGCTTCACATACGGATCATAGACGATCAGATGGCCGTGGCTTCGCACCTTCAGACAGAGATCCACATCATTAAACGCAACTGCAAGCTCTTCCGTAAAGCCTCCTGCCTCCAGAAAAACTTCCTTCTTCATCATCATACATGCTGCAGTCACACAGCTCATATCCTGCAGAAGAGAGGCCTTATGGAGATATCCGGTACGCTCTGCCGGCATATTCACAAACATGTTCCCGGCAATTCCGCCCATTCCCACCACGCAGCCTGCATGCTGAATGGTGTTATCCGGATAGATCAGCTTGACGCCAACTGCACCTGTTTCCTTACGCTGGCACACGCTCAGCATCTCTGACATCCAGTCCGGATCGATGACCTTTACGTCATTATTCAGAAAAAGCAGATAATCTCCCTTGGCATGGCGCACCCCGAAATTGTTGATGGCAGAATAGTTGAAGCCTTTTTTCCAGCGGATCAGATGGACCCTGGGATCCTCCGAAAGCTTTCTGTAATACCGGAAGATCTCTTCGGAGCTGCTGTTATTCTCCACAATGATGATCTCGTAATTTTTGTAGGCAGTTTTTTCAAAAATGGATTCCACGCAGGCCTGAAGCGTTTCTTTCTCCTCACGGTTCGGAATGATAACAGAAACCAGAGGTTCTCCCTGCACCGGATACTTCACACGGTAAAATCCAAAATCCGGAGTATGCTCCACGGTTCCCGGAGTTCCGGTCCGTTTGAGATTCCCCTCAATGGCACGTCTGCCGGCTTCAAAAGCATACATCTTGCTTGCCGGATTATCTGCTGTGGAGGATTTGTGGGTCCTCCAGTGATAAAGGATCTCCGGTACATGGACCACTTTCCTTGCCTGCTCCACACAGCGGAAAATGAAATCATAATCCTGGGCGCCGTCAAATTCCCGGCGAAATCCGCCCACTGTCTGCACTACGGAACGTCTTACCACCAGAAAATGGCAGATATAATTATTGGATCTTAAAAGATCCAGGTTAAAGTCCGGTTTCAGATGGGGCTGAAAATGTTCAGAAAGATCTGTCGTGACCTTATCCTCATCTGTATAGATCACATCCGCCTCCGGATGCTCCTCCAGTGCCGCCGCGATCTCATACAATGCATTAGGTGCCAGCAGATCATCATGATCCAGAAGTGCGATAAAATCACCCTCTGCCATGGCAAAAGCTGCGTTTGTATTTTCTGCAATGCCAAGATTCTCTTTCAGATCCTGATAGCGGATCCTCCTGTCCATCTCTGCATAGGATCTCAGCACAGTCTGCATGTCCGGATCCTCCGGGCTTCCGTTTGCCAGACACAGCTCCCAGTTCTCATATGTCTGTGCAAGGAGAGAGTCCAGCATCTGTCTTAAAAAACGCTCCGGTGTCAGATATGCAGGTACCACAATGCTGATCAACGGCCCATCCGGAAATTTGCGTTTCCGCTGCTTCTCCAGTGTTTCCTCGTCAGGTCTGTATGCCTCATACCATGGTCCGTAAGGAACCTCTTCCGGTTCAAAACGTTCATGAAGCCGGATCCAGAACTCTTTCAGACCATAATGCTTCAGGTATCTTAAGCCCTTCTGTACTGTATAGGGGGAAAGCTTCTTTATAAGTCTGTCCCATTGGATCTTTCCTGTAGAATCATCTTTACTCATATATTATCTCCGTATTACTCAGTTTGCTGTTACTGTTCACTCTGTTCTCAGTAACAGTTTGATGAACATATTTTACCATTCCATCATTTTTTTTGCAAGGAAGAGAGGAAATGTGTTATACTGAGCTTACGTATGTATTGCTTACATAAGAATTATTTTTTATACAGGAGTACCATTTATCATGAAAAAATCAAGAATAACCACAGCGCTTCTGGCTATTGGGATCTCCGCTTCCATGGTGTTCCAGACTCCAGTTTTCGCCACAGAAGAAACCGCTGTTGCTGTATCCTCCGGTGTTACCACCAATGGGATCAGCGGATGGCCTCAGGGGCCTGAGATCACTTCCGCATCTGCCGTGATCATGGAAGATACTTCCGATACGATTCTCTATGCCAAGGATATGGACACCACGCTTTCTCCGGCCGGCGCAGTTAAGATCATGACCTGTCTTCTGGCACTGGAGAACAGCCAGCTTGACGATCAGGTTACCATGACAGAAACCGGTGTATCCGGTGTTACAGACGGAGGCGCTCATATTTCCTCACAGCTCGGAGAGGTATTTACCATGGAGCAGTGCCTTTACGCTCTGATGCTGGCCTCTGCCAATGACATTGCTCTCCAGGTCGCAGAACAGATCGGCGGATCTGTGGATGCCTTTGTCCAGAAAATGAACGACCGTGCCCGAGAACTTGGATGCACCAATACGGTATTTACCAATCCTACCGGTCTCCCGGATGACAACCAGCATACCACAGCACATGATCTGGCTCTGATCATGCAGGCGGCTATCCGTAATGACAGCTTCCGCACCATCTCCGGAGCCACCTCCTATACGATCCCGGCTACCAATGTTTCCGGCGGTACCCGTAACCTGACAAGCTCTTTTACCATGACAGATCCTGCATCCGCTTCCTATTATGAAGGATGTATCGGCGGTCGTGAAAGTACCACCACTGCTTCCGGAAGCGTTCTTGTCACAGCTGCACAGCGAAATGGTACTACTCTGATCGCAGTAGTCATGAACGGAGCGACCGGTCAGACAGCCAACGAAGCGATCTCACTTCTGGATTACGGTTTTTCCAATTTCCAGCTTCTGAATCTCAGCGAGGATGATTTTCACATCCTGTCCGGCGGCACTGTAATGGTTCCATCCGGTGCGACCGCAGACGACCTGACTACGGAAGATACGGAATCTGATGGTCAGATCTTACGCACCTATTCCTTTGGCGGAACTCAGGTGGGAACTGCAGTTGTCGAGGATTCCTCCCAGGAAAGCTCTTCCGATGTACTGGAAAATGATGAAAACATGGATTCTGCAAAAGCTTATTCCGAATCCAGATCCCAGATCCCGTATTTTGCCATTGGCGGTGTGGGCATCCTGCTCCTTATCCTTCTGCTGTGGCGCATGATCCGGATCATCCGTTCCTGATCTTGGTTCCCAGGCAAATATATTTCAGAATCAAAAAATCCCTCCTATGTACCGGTCATATCCGGATACATAGAAGGGATTTTTTTCTGCCATCTCACCCATCGGGGTGTCAGCCATAAAACGGAACTACCAGGAAGATATAGCATAAAAACGGCGAAGCAGCCAGAAGTGCTGTCAGGACCCGGTATATCCACATTCTGATATTTTCCTTTTTTACAAAACGCTCAAGCAGACGATTCCAGCCGGCTGTCACAAAATACATGGCCGGATACAGTGCCGGCATGATATAACGTCCCTGTGCCTGGTTGTCACTATAATATACATAATACATAAACAGACCCACAGGGATCAGGATCAGAAGGATCAGCAGCAGATGAAAGATCCCTTTTCTGTCCCATTTATCGTACACGGTTATTGTTTTTATCTTCAGCTTTTCACTTCCTGCTGCTTTTCGTTCTTTTACCACAGTACGTTTCTTCGGATAAAATATTCCCAGCATGGTCAAAATACCGATCCCACCCATTCCAAAGAACAGGAAATATGCCTTGCTCACATTATAAGGCATATAAATCTGCATCAGACCAAAGGTTCCGATAAAGCTTACCAGTACTGTCAGCAGCCAGTTATGCTGCCAGCCCGGATCCTGATACAGAAGGATATCCTTCCATGACCAGTTCAGCTTCTCCGGTGTAGGGTATCTGGACGGCCTGTAATCAACAGCCGCATATTTTTCCGCACACTGTGCACAGGCTTTTCTTCCGATAAGATCTCCGTCATAGAGAACGGCATTTCGTATAAACCACCAGCCGCATAAGGCAAAGGTTACTGCCGCGATCACGATCCCTCTCCGGAACAGAAATGCAACTCTCTGTTTTACCGGCTCTTCCCTGCACAGAAGGACTGTCAGGCAGAAAAACAGAAAGCTGCATAAGATCCATCCGTAGGCATTATAGTAGGACAGTGCACAGACCGCCATTCCAACAGCCAGAAGGATCGAATTTCTGAAGCTCCAGTCTCCCGCTTCCAGATAACAGGACCAGGAATACAGGATCATCGCCATGGATAAAAGTGCCAGGGAATCCGTGTTTACATAAGTTCCCAGAAACAATGCCTGCGGCATAAAGCCTGCCAGTGCGGCAAACAGCCATCTTCCCTCTTTCGGAAAAAGCTTTCCGGATGCTTTCACCACAAAATATACCGCTCCGGTCACAAAGAGCACATCTGCCATTCTCGCCGCATGGAGTAATCCGTCTGCAGAAGCATGGAACAGACCTGCGATCCCCATAAATACAGCAGATACCATATAGGAAAGGATCGGATAATAGGCATAGGAAATCCCCCATGTCGCATCACGGATGGTTGGCTCATCTCCAAGAGGCAGCTTTCCCGGATGCTCATGAAGATACTGTGCCACCATGTAGCGCATTTTTTCATCGGGGCCTGCCCCCAAGGGCTGCATGAACGCCCATGCAGTCAGGAGCAGAAATGCTGCCAGGACAAGAACCCCTGCCTGAACTCTCTCATCCTTCCAGATTTTTTTCTTTTCCAAAATATAACCTCCTATATCCGCTTCAGAGAGAAATCCTGGCTCTCCAGTGTAAGGTTCGGATTATAGTAAGGATCTCCGTCACGGAGGATCTCCGGCCAGTGCTTCTCAAAGGAAGCGATCTCGCGGTTAAATCTTGCCACCTTCTCCGGTGTATCCTCAAGACCTCTGGATTTGGATTCATAGTGATAAAGCTCCGCATAAGGATTGTATACAACCAGATATCCGGCTTTTCCCAGACGAAGGCAGAAATCTATGTCATTAAAGGCAACCTGAAATTCCTCACTTAATCCGTGAACCTTATCAAAGGCCTCACGCTTCACCATCATGCAGGCTGCGGTTACAGCGCTGTAATCCTGGGCACAGATGATCCTGTGGCAGTATCCGGTAGCGTCTCTCTTCTGCTGCACAAAGCAGTGTCCCGCAATGCCGCCGAAGCCAACGACTACTCCTGCATGCTGCACGGTATCATCCTCATAATAGAGCCGCGCTCCTACAGCTCCCACATCCGGTCTCATACAGTATCCCAGAAGCTGCTCCAGACAGTCCGGGCTGATGATCTCCGTATCATTGTTGAGAAGAAGCAGATAGTCACCCTTAGCATGAGCAGCTCCGAAATTATTGATGGCAGAATAGTTGAAAATACCATCCCAGTACACCACATGGGCTTTCGGATTGGATGCTTCTAGCTCTTTATAGTAAGCAAAGGTCTCATCCTCCGTACTGTTGTTCTCTACGATCACATACTCATAATTGCGGTAAGTTGCCTTTTCTTCAATGGAATCAATACATCTCTTCAGATCATCGATGTGATCCTTGTTTGGGATGATGATGGAGATCAGCGGTTTTTCCTCCCAGAGGAATTTTGTACGGTAAAGTCCAAGATATTCACCCTTTTCGATTTCCACCGGAACTCCGAGCCTGTCATAATGAGCCTTGATGGCACGTGCTCCTGCATCAAAGGCATACATCTTGCTTTCCGGATTCTCTGCTGTGGAATCCTCATGGCATCTCCAGTGATAAAGGATCCTGGGGATATGATGGATCTGCTCTCTTCCCGCAGCTTCCACACAGCGGAACACAAAATCATAATCCTGTGCACCGTCAAATTCCTTTTTCAGCATTCCGATCTGATCCACGATTTCTTTTTTTACGACAAAAAGATGACAGATGTAGTTTACTGTACACAAAAGATCAATATTGAAGTCCGGTTTGAAATGCGGCTGAAAGAATTTGTGCCCGTCCATGGACATCTTATCTTCATCGGAATACAGAACCTTAAGCTCCGGATCCTCATTCAGCGCTTTCACACACCGGAACAAGGCGTCCGGCGTCAGCTCATCATCATGATCTGCAAACACGATAAAATCTCCTGTTGCCGCTTTCATGGCCGCATTGGTATTCTCTGCGATCTGAAGTGCCTGGTCGTTGCGGATCACACGGATCCTGTCATCACTTTTTTCCAGCCTGTTCAGATAATCGGTAAGAGGAGAATCTGCTCCGCTTCCGTCGGAAAGACAAAGCTCCCAGTTCCCGTAGGTCTGGGCTTCTATGGAATCTACCAGCTGCTGTAGATATTTTTCCGGTGTTTTGTAAAGCGGGATCACAATACTGAATTTTGGATTCCTGGAAAATTTCGTTTTTCTTTCTTCTGCAAGCTCTGCCTTGTCCGGCAGATGCTTCACGATCCATTTGGAATAATCCACCGGACGGTTTTTACGGTCCAGCACCTTTCCAAATACCTTTCCGGTAAGGGCTGCTGCCCCGTGAAGCTTCATGTAACGGCTTCCCTTACGGAAATATACCGCAGCTTTCTCCGCAAGGCGCTTCTGTGGCTGCAGATGTACCAGACGAAGCGTCCGCACATTGCCTGCCTCAAATACAATGTAGAATTCCTTCACACTGTCATAATGGAATTCAAAGAAAAAACCGCTCTTCTCATCGATTTCTGTTTCCTGGTACTGATTCTGTACATCCACACGTTTCAGTCTGGTGATCTCGCAGGGGATTTCCTTCCGGCTGCGATCCTCCAGGCGTATGGTCAGGGGGCTGTTAAAAGCTGCCCAGCCACGGACACGGCAGATCTTTTCCCCGGCTTCCACCTCGATACTCTCGATAAAGTACTGCGGTTTTCCCTGTTTCCTGTAAAGCTGTGCTGCCGAAACAGAAAACCACCGGACACGTTTTTCACCCTTTACCGCATAAACAACAAGCTTCTTTTTGCCCTCCAGATCCGGCAGGCAGATTTCCATCTGCACACGTTCTCCGTTTACCAGATCCAGATCCTTAAAGCGCTCCAGGGCGCTGACACGCTCCTGGGCACTGATGGCTGCCGGAAGCTTTTCCCCGTCAAGAACGGCTTCCGGCTTATGATCCTTCGGCCAGGTTCCCTGAAGGTGATACAGAGAACTGTCCTTCAGGTCAAACCTGTCCTTTTCTACTTCGTATAGCTCTCGCTGCATAACAATTCCTCCATTGCATCCTTTCCGGTATTTACTGTAAGGTAATGTTCCATAACCTTCTGATGTGCGGCCTCACCCATGGCTTTTCTGGCCTTCTCATCAGTAACCAGAGCTTCCAGGGCATTGACCCACTCTTCTTTTGTGGTGCACATCCAGCCATCTTTTCCGTTTTCGACCACGTATTCCATCTCACAGTTACGGCTCATGACACTCGGAACCTTTACAAGGGCAGCCTCTGTCCACTTATTCTCGGATTTACACCAGTGGAACAGGCTGTTCTCCAGCGGCATCAGATTGATATCAAGTCCTGCGATCACGGCAGGCAGCTGTCTCCAGTCCATAAACGGAAGCTTCTCGATGCGGTTCTGTACCGGCTCCATTCCGGATTCATCCAGCACACCCACCAGCTTCAGGTAAACCTCCGGGTGGCGCTCCATCACCTCCAGAAGTGCTGCCTCCACCTGGGCAAAATCCTGATCATGGGTTTTGGAACCACTTAAATATCCGATATAGATCCGGTCTTTAGCCTTGTCTGTCTGCTCCACAGCCTCGTGAGACAGGATCTCCATCTCCATACTCATACAGTTGCGGTTGATCACCACCGGTTTTTCCGGAAATTCTTCCCGGATCTCTCCTGCCAGTGTCTCCGTGGATGTAAAATATCCGTCGCAGAATCCCATACATCCGCGGATACGGTCTGTAGTTGTGCGGAAGTCACTGTACTCGCTTCCCTTCAGGAAATGCAGCCCGGAAATTTTTTCGTAATTAAATACCAGGTCATCCACATCATAGTAAACAGGGATTCCGGCTGCTTTCGCCCGGTTGTCAAGCAGTTCTGCTTCCATCAGCTTGCTGCAGCGGTACATCACGATCGCTGTATATTCCTCGATCTTTTCCTGCTCTGCCTGGTCTATCTGGATAAACTTCGATGCATAGCCTTTAAGGATCAGCTGCTCCCGGAAATGCTCCACACGATATCTGGAAGCAAAGGAAATCTCCTCTCCTACGAAAAGAAGCCTGCGTTTTTCCACAGGGAGCTCACTTTCGCCGAGAGTTTTCCACAGAGAAATCATCTCTTCCACAATATTCTCCGGCTTCTCATCTTTCAGGACAAGGCCCTTGGCATAGCGTTTCACACGTTCTACAGGTGCACCTACCGGAAGTACCGCTACCGGAAATCCCATGGAAATGATCTCCGAGGTTGTGTAGGAGAAGGTCTCCGGCCATACGGACGGGATCAGGAACATATCAATATCCTGCTCCAGGGTAAGTCTTGGGATCTCCTCTCTTGTATATCTTCCTGTCTGGGAAAATACCGGACTTTCGATCTCTTCGTCGGAAGTACCGATCAGTCTCAGACGGATATTCAGTTCATTCTCTTCGATATATCCTGCAAGCGCCTTCACAACCTCCAGGCCTTTTTTGTAGCAGAGTACGCCGATAAGACCAATGTTAAAGGTCTCTGTGGTTTTTTTATTTTTTTTCACTGCCGGAAGGTAATGGGGTGCATGCGGGATCACATGGAGATTGTATACATCCGGATAAGCACGCTTGAACAGCCTTGCCGTATCATCGGAAAATGCACGGATCTCATCACAGTTTGACAGAAATTCCCGGAATTTTGTACGCCAGAGCGTTCCGGTTCCGTATTCTGTGCAGGCATTGCTGCGGTTATCCGGAATACATTTATCGCAGACCTCACAGGATGGAACACCACAGTATTTTCCTTCTGCATCGATCAGATTCACTGCCGGGCAAAGGGCAAAGAAATCATGAAGAAGCATAAGGAGCTTCGCACCCTGCTCTCTCTTAAGACGCAGGATACGTTCCAGGGTTCCGTAAATATTCTGATAGGTCACAAGCTCGTTGATCCAGATCTCATCCACACGCATCAGCTCACCAAGGGCAGTTTCCAGATCATTTGCAAAAAATTCCATCTCATACTGCTTATACTGATACGTAAAGTAAAAACGATTGCTTACGATATTATAGCGGATGGTCACAAAACGGTATCCTTCCCGCAGAGCCAGACGTCTTTTCTCCACAAGATAAGCCGTTGCACCGCCGCCAAGATCATGGTCAAAAGCCACAATGGTAGGCACATCCAGCTTCCTGTTGAGAAGCTTCATTTCCACGTAGAGTCTTACTGGACGAAGCGGGTCTCTTCTGCAGTAATCCGCAGTATCCTTGTTGTAATCCGGATGCTTGCGGAGCAGCGCCTCACTGTGCTCTTTCAGAAGTCTCTGCTTTTCCTCAGACGGGAAGCTTCCACCATGCTTGTGATATACAAACAGGTTATCCACATGCACGTTCTCATAGCCTGCAGCTATGGCACGCTGGCACCAGTCATTCTCCTCACCGTAGCCTTTTCCGAAATTCTCCTCATCCAGAAGGCCAACCTCCTGGATCGCTTTCAGGTTCATACCCATGCAGAAGCCCACACCGGTAGGCATAGCCGGATACTGCGGACGGATCATGCGGAATTCATCATCGATCTCCCACAGCGGCATTCCCTCAAACAGTTTGTTATCCCGGCAGAAATCCGGGAAGCTGCAGATGGTTCCGCAGGTGGTAAACGGTGTAGTGGTTGCAATATTTTCCTTTGCAAAGATCGGAAGCATCAGGCGCTCCAGCCACTCTTCCGGAACCTCCACATCTGTATTTACAAGAGCCACATGATTTTCCGCCATCTTTAATCCACGGTTTACAGACGGAAGAAAGCCCATATTGGTCTCATTATTCAGAAGTACCACATTGTCATGCTCTGCGGCATATTTTTCCAGATAGTTTCCTACCTCAGGATCCGGGCTCTTGTCATTTACGAGGATCAGACGATAAGGAACCTTCGTCTTTTCAATTCCGGAAAACAGGGCATCAAAATACTCCAGTCCGTTGTAAACCGGCACGATCACATCCACCTTCTGCTGATAGACTGCCTGTGGATATGCCTTTCTCGTGCTGCGTACATGACGCTGTTTGAAATGGCGGAGATTTCCGATACTCTTCGGATCTTCGATCGCGTATACCAGAAGCTCTTTCTGATCCCTGGTTCCCGGGATCTTTCCGATAAGGAATCTTCCGGTATCCGCTGCGGTTCCGTATTCCAGGAAAACAGAAGTCTCTGCCGGCGCAAGAACCGTTGCCAGGAAAGAAAATCCGGCACTTTCCGCATCCGGATTTCCAATGGCATTAGCCACATCCGTACGGTAGATCGTAGTACAGGAAGCCTCCTGAAGCTTCTGTGTTCCCTGATAAAATACGATCCTTGGCTGTCCCATAGACGCAAACGTCGGATCAAAGGCCCAGCCAATGGCATTTAAGGTGCCATTCTCATAATGGAAGAAATCAACACTGCCCATACAGGTAGGAGTTGTCTCCACTCCCATCACTGCTGCCGGCTCTGTATGATAACGAAGAACTTTTTTGACCAGTTTCTTTACCTGCGCTTTTTTGCCTGGATGACGAAGGGCCTCTTCCTGCGCACGGGCTGCTTCCTCTGCTGCCTGCTTTGCGGCACGTTCAGCTTCTTTTCTGACACGCTCCTGTTCTCTGCGTACTTCCCGCTCTTTTTCAAAGGCCAGAAGCTTTTCCACATCCGGAAGCTCAAGGCAGTCAAGTTTTCCCTCTATTACGATCCTGTCCACATTTTCCGGGTGCGTAACATCGATAAGATAAAAGCCATCGGTGGTAAAAAACGCAGTGGTACTGTTATCCACCTTCATATGGACACCCTGAGGCACAAGCTCCGCACTGCATCCGCAATCCAGACGCTCTATCCTCACTTTCAGGAAATGACCGTTTGCAGGATTCCAGCGGAGATTGCGTATTCCTTTGATACCGGAAAGCGCAAACTCTACCCGGAAACGGTTTCCGGAAAGTTTTCCCTCTGCATAAAGTGTATGCTCTTCACAGAATCCCTCACCAAGATCATAGTATATCTTGCTGTGCATCTGGTGCTTTTCTCTTTCTCTGTTCACCAGCTCTGTTACGGAAACCGGCACCTTTTTCTGTTCAAACGGGATCAGGGAACCACAGCCCACATACTCATAGACGAAATGCATGGTCCAATCCATAAATATCTCATAGTCTGTATAGCTGATGTCAAACTCCGCCATCATCTCATCCTCATGACATAACCGCGGCAGCTCAGAAATATGTGTATACAGTTCATGGATCAGGCGCCACATGATAAAATTCACAGGCACAGGGAAATCAAACATCCACTCATAATCTATGATCTGATTTTCCTTTTCTCCCATAAAGATGTTGCTGCAGATCAGGTCCACATTGGCCGGGCAGACACATTCGTAATCCTCTCTTCCCGGATGATCACCAAATACCTCGCGGAACTCTCCAGTCCTGTAATCCGCAGCCTGACGAGCCCCGAAAAATTCCTGATAGAATTTTTTAAGAAGGGCCTTGATCTCTTCAAGATCTTCTTTATGGGCAAGCTCTGCGATTTCCTGATGAAGAGTTTTTCCAGTAAGGAGCGGATAAGAGATCTTTCCGTTTTCTGCCCTGCAGGGAAGATTCTTGTATTTATCGGATCCGGTACTCTCTGTTCCGGTTTTTTCCAGTTTTTCCACAAATTCCTCAGCCTGGGGCACCATAGCCTCTTTTTCCGCACGGACCTCTCCGTTCTCCCGGACGATCCTGGTCAGAAGACGGAACTTTTCTTTTCGCTCCTGGTTCAGCTTCACATAAAGGATTTCCTCCGGGTCCTGATTCTCGGTACGTCCTGCCTCCACAAGAAAAGAATTCACAAAGCTGTCCAGGATCTTCTCTTTTTCGAAGGCCTTTACGCCTTCACTTTCTGCAAAAAGATCTGCTGTCTTATCTGTGTATACAGGATAGCTTCTTCCGTAGGAATTGGTATAAAGGCTCTCATCTGTAAAAATCTCTGTCGGAAATTTATAATCCGGATACGGGTAGTAAAAGCGCAGAAAAGGAAAGCCGCTGTTTTCCAGCAGCTCTCCCAGTTCATTCTTGGAAAAGGTGCGCACAGACTGATTTCCCGGATATCCATTGATCCCGAAAAAGTGAAGATCTGTGTGATCCTCCGGTGCTCCGGCAAAGTACTTCAATCCCAGTCTGTTCTCAATGGCAATCAGAAGTCTTCCCTCCGGCTTCAGATAAGCGCCCATACGCTGAAGAAATGTCTCGTAAGGAGTTTTTCCCTCGGTAAAGCTCATGGCATACTCCAGCACACCGTTTACTACCACATAGTCGAATTTTTCTGGAAAAGTCATGTCATTCAGGTTTCCAACCATGATCGTCAGATTTTCCTTATCCCTGTTTCTCGCATAATTGATATCTGCCCGACGTTTGGAAAGCTCCACGGAAGTCACATGACCGGCCTTGCGGCAAAGCATTCCGGTAATGGCTCCGCATCCGGCTCCGATCTCCAGAACGGAATCCGCCTTTTTCAGAGGATACCAGCTTAAGATATTCTCCCGCAGCCCTGAAAAATGGTAGACCATTGGAAAACTCACCTCTTCCTCCGGCAGGTCTTCAAAAGATTTGCCTTCCTGTGCCATTTTCAGAAGTGTTTCCTCGATATCCCCATCGGAATAATGATCCTTCGCCGTATAATAATCTAAATTCAACTCCGCCATAGTCGTTCCTCCACTTATTTCACAGATACTTTGGAAAACAGATCAAAATATCCCACTGCTTTCTTATCTGTGATCACGGTCAGGTTACACACATCGTAAAGACGATGAAATACGGTAAAATCGCCGTCTTTATATCCGGTGCAGCCCAGACACAGCATATATTCCCCTGCCTCCAGAGGCATCACCTGTTTGAAGGTGATCTCACGGACATCGCCTGCCTTCTGCGGTTTCAGAGGCGTATGTTCATACATGGTATTGGTTCCTGTGATCTCGGTACCTTTCAGATCTTTCAGGGTAAATGCAAAGATCGGATCGCTGACATCTGCCTGGAACTTCACTTTCATCTGAACGGAAAATTCCTTGCCTTTTTCGATCACATTGGTGATCATACCTGTATCATCCCGGATGGCAAAATCCACGATCTCGCCAAGCTTACTGCCGTATTCCAGGACCTTGGGATTCAGGTTCAGGCTGTCCTTCATAGCTTTACCGCTTCCGGTATGTGCTTTCAGTGAAACGTCTGCTCTGGCTGCCTGGTTCTCCGTCGTCTGTCCCTCTTCTGCATCGTCTGTGTTTTCTTCCAGATCTGCATCGTCATACTGATTGACCAGCACACGACGGTAAAGATTGACCATCTCCTTGGCACCACCCTCTGCAAGCTTCTCACCTTTGTTTAGAAGTACAACACGGTCACAGTATTTTCCGATGCTGCTCAGGTCATGGCTAACAAACAGAATGGTCTTCCCCATTTCCTTGAACTCTTCGAACTTCCGGTAACATTTTGCCTGGAAAAATACATCTCCCACGGAAAGAGCCTCATCAACGATCAGGATCTCCGGATCGATATTGATAGCTACCGCAAAAGCCAGACGCACGAACATACCACTGGAGTATGTTTTTACCGGCTGATAGATAAAATCACCGATATCTGCAAAATCCAGAATAGACTGCAGCTTGGCATCGATCTCTTCCCTGGAAAAACCGATCATGCTTCCGTTGAGATATACATTTTCAAGTCCGGAATATTCTCCGTTAAATCCGGCTCCCAGCTCCAGAAGCGCTGAAATCCTTCCGTTTACGGCTATTTCTCCGGCCGTAGGCGAAAGTACGCCGGTGATGATCTTCAGGATCGTGGATTTACCAGAACCATTTGTTCCGATAATTCCCACTGTTTCTCCCTTATGCACCTGAAAGGATACATGGTTGAGCGCATAATGCTCTTTATATTTCTTTTTTCTGGATAATCCCAGGGACTCCTTAAGACGATCCATAGGATTATCGTAAAGCTTGTACATCTTACTGACATCATTTACTGAAATCGCAATATCTTCTGCCATTTTCAACCTCACTTTTGTGTAAATCGTTCACTCTCACAATCTGCCGCCGTTCTGCTTTTTATCCTTACAGAGCAAATCCCCCATGGGAACTGTCCGGTCCGGATCAGGCGGATATCCGCCATCCGCATTCAATTAAAGCACATCTGCAAAATGCGGCTTCAGACGTTTGAATATCACAGATCCCAGTCCGAAAAGCAGGATCGTAACTACCCAGAAATAGATCGTCCATGAAGCATGGTTCCAGATCCCGATATGACCAAGCATGGAATCACGGTAGCCCGTAACTACATAGTACATCGGATTCAGCTTAAACAGCTTGATCAGCCATGGATGTGAAGAAAGCATATTGATATCCCACATGATCGGTGTAAGCCATACACCCACCTGAAGAAAAATACTGATGATCTGGGTCAGATCACGGAAAAAAATGACGATCGCACTTGTAGCATACACGAGTCCCAGTACAAAAAGGAAGGTGCAGACAGAGTAATAAATGATCTGCAATGTATAAAGGCTTGGTGTATATCCGTAGCATGCACATAAGATCAGCGCAAAGGCCACAAAGAAAACATGCACGAAAAGTGCGGAGATGATCTTTACGATGGGAAGGATGCTGATCTTGAATACAACCTTCTTCACAAGATAATTGTATTCAATCAGGGCATTGGTTCCACCGTTTAATGCATCCTGGAAGAAAAACCACGGCACGATACCGGATACCAGATAGAGTACAAAAGGGTAATCCGATACCGTTCCGGCCTTCAGTCCTACGGAAAATACAAACCAGTAGACCAGGATCGTTACGATAGGCTGGATAAATGCCCAGACAATACCAAGATAGGATCCTGCATATTTTGTTTTGAAATCATTTTTTGCAAGGCTTAAAACCAGCTTTCGATTCTGGTACAGCTCCGCCGGCAAAGCTAATATTTTCTTCATTCTGCAATTCCCTATCGATTCTTATATTCCTCGAAGCTTCCCCACTTCTGGTCCTTGTCGGAGAAAATAAGCTCCATGCCTTCCGGGATCGGCCACTCAACGTTAATGTCCTTGTCATTCCAGATCAGTCCGCCCTCATCGTTTGGATGATAGAAATCAGAGCACTTGTAAGTGAACTCTGCATTCTCGGAAAGTACCAGGAAGCCATGAGCAAATCCCTTAGGAATAAAGAACTGTTTCTTGTTTTCTGCGGAAAGGACTACACCATACCATTTTCCAAAGGTCTTGGAGCCTTCACGAAGGTCAACCGCAACATCAAACACTTCTCCGTTTACCACACGTACCAGCTTGTCCTGGGGATAGCTGATCTGGAAATGAAGTCCGCGGAGAACACCGTAACGGGAGCTGGACTGATTATCCTGAACGAATTCCACATCAATGCCTGCTTCCTTGAAATCGTTATAATTGTATGTTTCCATGAAATATCCTCTGGAATCACCAAATACAGTTGGCTCGATCACTTTTAATCCTTCAATATCTCCGCACTGTGTTACTCTTATTTTTCCCATTTTTTCTTTCTCCTTTTCTGTTTTGATTTATTTGTGATGTTTCTTTTCTTTTATTCTGAGAGCCGCAAGAAGGGCGATCAGGACCAGGATCATCGCTGCCATGATCATAAGAAGGATCTTACGCAGGGCAGGAATGCTCTTTTTTTCGCTGGAGTCCTCTCCGGCTGTACTCTTCTCTGTTGTTTTGCTGTTATCTTCCTCTGCTGATTCTGTGGAAGCTTCCGCTTCGGAGCTGTCCGCTTCCTGGCTGTCCTCTGTTGCAGCGGTCGGTTCCGGTACCGGTGTATCAGTTGCCTGTGCAACACTTGCGGTACCGATCAGATAATCTCCGAAATAGTAACCGGTTTCTGTTTTCCCATTGGTATTCTCTGACTTCTCGGTAAGGGAATTCAGCTCCACCCCTTTTGGAAGGAATACATAGCCGCCATTTACTTCTGTTTTTGTGAAATTCTCAAATGCGTAATTAAACATAGCTGTACTGTCCATACAGGAATTGGAAAGCTCTGTTCCACGCATGGTCACTGCAATATATGTGGTATTATCTCTGGTCACTCCTGTGACAAGTGTATGCCCTGCCGCAACGGTAGTTCCGGTTTTTCCGCCAATGCAGCCTTCATAGTAAAATCCGCTTTCCGGTGCAAACATAGGATGATGGGTATGCAGGATCCTCTGCTGGCTGTTCATATTTGTAGGCTGGATGATATAGTCCGGTGTGCCCACAACCGTACGGAATGTTTCATTTTTCAGGCCTTCTCGGAAGATCAGCGCCATATCCCGCGCAGAAGAATAATGATTATCATCCGGAAGTCCGCTGGAATTTGCAAAATGTGTATTGGTACATCCGATCTCACTGGCGCGCTGGTTCATCATATCGATAAATGCCTGCTCTGTCCCGCCGATATGCTCTGCGATCTGTGCCGCAACGTCATTGGCAGACTGGATGATCAGAGCATGAAGACAATCCTCCATAGTCAGGACTTCGCCCACCTTTGTGCCGATATTACTGGAATCTGCCGTAACATTACGCACCCCGGTCTCTGTAAAGGTCACCTTCTCATCCATGGTGGAGTTCTCCACTGCCACCAGCAAGGTCATGATCTTGGTAATGCTGGCCGGATATCTCTGTTCATCTCCGCCCTTGTTATAAAGAACAACTCCTGTGTCTGCATCCATCAGGATACCGGTATCTGAGGTAATATCCGGTCCTGCCGGCCATCCCTGGATCTGGTTGGTGCTGATATCATATTTCGCATTCAGATCCACTGCAGCCATGGTCTGTAACGGCAGCATCAACGCCACACTGACTGCTGCGAAAACTGCCAGTAATTTTTTTGTTTTTTTCATAGCTCTCCCCTTCTTCTGTTAAAACCCGTCAAAGGAAGCAATCGCATCCACAACTCTCTTCGCATCCTCCATATCCAGATTATAGAACATGGGCAGTCGCATAAGACGCTCGCTTTCTTTTGTAGTATAAACATCTTCTCCGGAAAATCTTCCGAATTTTTTTCCTGCCGGTGCGGAATGAAGGGGTACATAATGGAACACACTGCAGATATCCTTTTCGCGGAGATATTTCAGAAGCCTTGTGCGTACCTGAATATCATGTACCTTAATGTAGTACATATGTGCATTATGTGTGCATTCTTCCGGTACATAAGGCTGCTGGATCTTTCCTTCCTCCGCCAGAAATCTAAGGTTCTCATTGTAAAAATCATAGATCTGCATCCGCTTATCGCTGATCTTCTTATGCTGCTCCAGCTGGGCATAAAGATATGCCGCATTCAATTCGCTCGGAAGATAGGATGATCCATAATCCATCCAGCGGTATTTATCTACCTGACCACGGAAAAACTTACTGCGGTCCGTTCCTTTTTCTCTCAGGATCTCTGCCTTCTCAAGGTACTGATCCCCGTTGAACAGGATCGCACCGCCCTCTCCCATGGTATAGTTCTTAGTTTCATGGAAGCTGTAGCAGCCAAAATCTCCAATGGTACCAAGGGCTTTTCCCTTATAGTAGGCATCCACACCCTGGGCCGCGTCTTCCACTACCTTCAGATCATGTCTTCCGGCAATCTCCATGATCGTGTCCATCTCACAGGCTACTCCTGCATAATGGACCGGAACGATCGCGCGGGTCTTATCTGTGATTGCCTGTTCGATCAGCTTCTCATCAATATTCATGGTATCCGGCCGGATATCCACAAATACGATCCTTGCACCGCGAAGCACAAATGCATCTGCCGTTGATACAAAAGTATAAGACGGCATGATCACCTCATCGCCAGGCTGGATATCTGCCAGAAAAGCAGCCATCTCCAGTGCATGGGTACAGGAGGTTGTCAGCATCACATGACCCACATGAAAGCGCTCTTCCATCCATGCAGAACATTTCTTCGTGTAGATCCCGTCGCCGCAGAGCATTCCCCGTTCTACTGCGTCACGGATGTACTCAAATTCCTTACCTGTAAACGCAGGTCTGTTAAAATCAATCATGTATTTCCTCTTTATTTCTTATTCTTCATGGTTTTTCTACATTAACTGCACATTTCATTTTCTCACACTCATGTTGTAAATTCAATGCCTATTTTTCTGCCGGTGCATAATCTGGGATCTGATTATGGTATGCCACCTCCTGGCCGTTGGGATCCAGAATATGCATTTCCTCATAAAACTCTTCTGTGAGAAGATCCATTTCCTTACGATTCTCTGTTTTTACATAATATAATGCCAGATACGGATTAGGACCATGCTCAATGACCTTCTCTCCTTCCTGATAAAAGATCCAGGGCTTTTCCACCTGTTCTTTCTCTCCCAGCCGGACTGCCGCAGACTGATCCCCGATGGTAAGAAGCCTTCCCTGAAAATAAATGACAGCTCCACAGCACTGTGGTTTATGAACATCGTGTTCTGCCAGCATTTTTTCCAGCTTATCCGGATCATAGAGAGATGCAAGAAGAAGCTCTTCCATATTAAATCCATAGACCATATCGGTCAATTCATGCTCATATCCGAAAAATCGTGCGGCGATCTCGCAGACCTGGATACCTTCTCCCGGCTTCCAGAAAAACTGCATGGAAAGGGCTCCGTCTTTCTGACCGGTTCTGTCCGCATATGCCTGAAGAAGTTCTGTGGCAGGCTTTTCAACTTTTGACAATAATCTGGAAGGATACACATTTCTTGTGCTGATGGGGATCTCCCCTTTGGCAACAAATGTCTTTTCACGGTCTGCAATACTGATCACATGGACCTTTCCATGCTGCACCCAGGTCATCATATTGAATTCATAGCCATCGTTATATTCTTCCACCAAAATCTCCGGCATATCAGAAAATCCTGCTGTTTTTTCTGCCCCGTTTATCAGCTCCTCCAGATCTTCGGATATATAGATCCCGCGGGAGCCGTATTTATCCAGTGGCTTGCTGACTACCGGATAACGAAGTCCCTCAAGCAGCTCTTTCAGCTGAGTTCTTTTGGACCTGTCTTTAAAATATGCAATCGGGATTTTTCGAAAGCCCGGAGTGGGAAGTCCCAGTTCAGTAAGCAGTGCTCTGGTCGCTGATTTATCACGATACCAGGGAAGCTGCTCCGGTTTCAGATAACAGGGGATTCCTGCCCGGTCCGCGATCTTTACCATACATTCCAGAAGAAGGTCGGAAAAGGATGTGATGATCCCATCGATCTCTTTTTCCCAGCAGAGACAGGCGATCCGTTCCGTATCTGTTACCGGGATCTGAAATGCCTCATCTGCAAATTTTCTTGCCGGACCATCCGGATATCCGTCGCAGACAATGGTGTAGTATCCTTTTTCGCGGGCCTTCTGCACCAGCTGCTCAAATTCTCCCAACGTTCCCAGTATCAGCAATCTGTGTTTCATGATTCCGTTTCCTCCCATTCTCTTATGGAATCCGCGATATACTGCATTTCTTCTGCCCCGTATCTCTGGTCACAGGGAAGCGGCAGCACATTGGCAGCCCAGTCATATTCCATGGTATCCCTGTCAAATTCTTCCAGGATATTGCGCCAGTTTGTCGGCACAAAAATCTTCCGACCTGCCAGCCAGCGTCGAAGCTCTAATCCGTTCTTATGATAATACGGATAGGCAAACGGTCCCTCCGGCACCTCCCCTGTAAAAGCATTCCTTGAAGGAAGAAGCTGCGACAGCAGACGGTAGTTCTGTTCTCTTCTTGTTTTGATACCGGAATAATCCATAGTCCTGAGGAGGTTTCCGGTCAGACGGGACATTCGGCGGATCTCCATCTCATGATAATTTGCTGCATTATCCAGCATTTTCTGATAGAAGGTTCCGGCATCATATTCATAACGTCCCAGAATATGCTCCATTCTTCCCATGGAATGGTCCAGAGGCTTCTTTTCCGGTTCCAGTTCCGCATCGGTAGACAGATATGCTCCGTCACTAACTCCGAGAAATTTTCTGCAGGAGTACAGAGTGTCCACACCCGGCAGCGGCTTCTGAAAAAACGCATGCGTATGATCCACAATGATATTTCCATAGATTTTTTTATATTTCCGGATCTTATCATCGGTAAGCTGTCCATAATAATTTACCAGATACAGATATTCTCCTTCCGGAAGCGTTCTCTCCTCAAGGATCGGATGCAGACCTTCATCCATATGATAAAATTCGATTTCTGCCCCGGATTTCTCACAGGCACCGGTTACGGAATCGCAGAGAAAAAATGGCATGTAGATCTTTTTGCACCTGCGTGCTTCCATCAGCCACAAAAGCGCTGTTCTTCCGAGATTCACGCCGCAGAGATCCGGATAGTATTCCTGTCCCGCCGGTTCTTCCAGTTCCAGATAGCCGCCGATCTCTTTTTTCATCAGTCTGTCTCCTCCTGACGGATCACATAGTGCGGCATCTTTTTGGCCTCATTGAGAATATTCATGAGATAAATACCGATGATCCCGATCGAAAGCAATGTCAGTCCGAAAAATGCCAGTATCACAAGCATCAGAGATGTCCAGCCTTCTACTGAGATCCCGCACAGAAAATATCTCACCAGATAATAGATCCCCAGTAAAAAGCTTACCAGAAAACTGGCAATGCCGATGTTTCGCACCATAAGCAACGGAAATGCCGTATGGGCAGTAATATCATAGATGAGATCCTTCACAAGGCGGCGAAAAGAATATCCGCTCTTTCCATATGCACGTGCTGCATGCTGCACCGGAACATTGATGATACGGTTGGAGCTTAAAACCAGAAGATTTCCAATCTGCGGAAGATATGTATTGGTCTTCAGCATGGCTTCCACCAGAAAACGGCGGATCAGTCGATAACTGGTGATCTGAAGGTTCGGATCCTTGCCGAGCATTTTGGAAGTTGCCCATACAGACAGCTTTGTGCCCAGCTTCCGGATCAGATTATGCTTACGTCCTTCATAGCTTGCGATGATCACATCCACATCGTCACGTTCCTTCATTACATTGATCATTTTGGGGAGCTCCTCAGGCTGATGCTGAAGGTCATCATCCATAGTTACGATGAACTCTCCCTTTGCGTGGGCAAATCCGCACAGAAGCGCAGGATGCTGTCCAAAATTCCTTGCCATCTGGATGATCTTGACACGGGGATCTTTTTCCCGGAGTTCTTGCATAACCGCAAAAGACCGGTCCCTGGACCCGTCATCTACAAGGATCAGTTCAAATTCTTCTTTTATCGTTTCCCGGAATACTTTTTCCAGACGGGTGTACAGTTCCTGCAGCGTATGTTCTGAATTGTATACAGGAACAACCACTGAATATAAACACATATCGTTTTTCCTCTCTTTTGTATCAATTGACACTTATCGTTTAATCTTATCATTTTCATTTCCTGTTGTAAACCGTTACATTGTTCAAACATTTTCTTGCATAAACCTGCCGGATGATATATATTGATTATCAGTCTATGATAATCGCATTTATGATATGGAGGAAACATGACAAAAATTAAAGATTATATTCAGCTTCATCTGAATATCCTGCTGTTTTCTCTTACCAGCGTTTTTTCCAAGCTTGCATCGGTTTATTACAATAAAGAAGGGCTTCATAGTCCTCTTCTCTATGTATTTCTTTTTCTTATGATCGCAAACTGTGGGATCTACGCCATTGCATGGCAGCAGGTGATCAAAAAATTTTCCCTTTCCACGGCCTACGCCAACAAAAGCGTCTATCTTCTGTGGTCCCAGGTATGGGCTGTGATCATTTTTCACGAAAATCTTTCGCTTCAGAACATCATCGGCATCCTGATCGTTCTGATCGGAGTCTGGATGGTGCAGAGATATGAATAGAACATTTATGCTGATCATGCTGGCCGGAACCTTTTTTTCGGCAATTTCCCAGGTACTTCTGAAGCAGAGTGCCAATATGGAATACAAAAATCCCCTCCGGGAATATCTGAACTGGCGGGTGATCCTGGCCTATGGTATCTTTTTTGGAGTGCTGCTCCTGAATACCTGGTGCTACACCAAAGTGGATATGAAATTCGGACCGGTGATCGATACTGCCGCCTATGTTTTTGTCCTGCTGTTTTCCTGGCGGATCCTGAAAGAAAAGATTTCCCGCGGAAAGATTATTGGAAATCTGATCATCATTCTAGGAATCCTTGTTTATACCTTATGATCATAAAAATGCCGGCAGCGTACGTAAAGCTGCCGGCATTTTTTTATTTTTTCTTATTTGCTGCGGATACAGTTGTGTATATACCATCTTCATCGAATGTATAGCTCTTTCCGTTTTTCTCAATAGTACAGTTTTTGTACATGATTCCTGTTTCCGGATCAAAATAATATCTCTTTCCGTCCAGTTTGAGCCAGCCTCTCTGCATCTTTCCATTGGAGCCAAAATAATAGGTATGGCTTTCATTGTTTCCGCTCCATGTATAGAATACCTTTTTGACCATAACGCCGTCACCGCCAAAATAATATACATCATTCCTGCTGTTCATGTACCGCACGTGTTTCATCATGTATCCGTATTTGGCCTGAAAATAATAATAGTCCTTTCCAACCTTTTTCATGCCCTTTAACGCATGTCCGTTTTTGTCAAAATAATATTTTTTCTCCTTATAGGTGATCCAGGTATTTTTCACAAGGACTCCATTTTTATCTACATACCTGGAAATATTCTTGGAATCTCTGATCAGCTTTGAACGGCACATTCCTGCGGTCTTATGGATATAATATTTCTTATTTTTCACCTGAACCCAGCCGTATTTTTTGACACCATTGACATAATAAAATTTCTTTCCGTTCTCTGTTGCCCAGCCGGTTTTTCCTTTATAGTTGCTGGTATCCGGTCTGGTGGATGCTTTGTATCCGGTCTGTACATGCCATCTGGGTGTGATGATCTTGGTATAATCAACATAACCGAAGTCAATATCTACAGTAGAATAAGACGGAATTCCCGCAACCAGACCCTTGGTGGTATTCAGATATCCGCCACCGTCACCATCGGTGGACTGCCAGATGGTATATTTGTACTTTTTCTTGTCAGGAGCCGGAATCGTATCACCATACCGCGCAAGCCATACATCATAACCTGTCATCTTGCTCCAGTCAAGCTTGTTGTCATACCAGTCTGTATTGCAGTAGATCATTGGATGATATCCGGCTTTTTTTACCTCATTGCAGAAGGTCTTTGCCAGATCCGCGATCTGTGATGCGGAAAGATTGCGCATCTGATCATATTCAATGTCATAAACCACCGGATAGGATACTTTATATCCATCCATTTTACGGATAGCAAGCTGCGCTTCCTTCAGTGCCTGCTGTGTGTTCAGTGCAAGGCTGTACACATAGGTTCCTGTCGGAACACCTGCCTTCTCTGCCTGTTTCATGTTGTAATCATATGTCTTATCCAGATGGTTCAGACCATAGGAGATCCTGACAAAGGCAAAATCTACATTAGATTTTTTGACCTGGCTCCAGTTGATGGTATCCTGCCACTCAGAAACATCGATTCCACGTGTGACAGCACCTTCCAGCTTCTGGCCGCTTCCGTTATAGCAGACACCGTTGATCTTCTTCCAGGCCTTTGAGCTTGCCCTGGAATCCTGTGTTGCCTTCCCGCTGGGGACCTTTTCTTCCTCAGCAACTGCCTCGCTTCGGTCTACGCCTCCGCCGCCCATGGCCATCGCTGTAGTTCCCATTGTTCCGATTCCCAGCAGTGCTGCCATACAGCCTGCCACCAACCATTTCTTCCAGTTTTTCATTTTAGTTTCCTTCCATAAATTATGTTGTTTATTTGTGCATGACTTTTATTATACATATGAAAAAATGGAAAGTAAAGCCATATATGGAAAAAGACCGATGTCAGCTTCATACAGCTGAACATCGGTCTTCGGTTATTCTATATATTTCTTTCTGGTACTGTTCGGTAAAGATCACGGAACTTCCGGGTCTGTAGGATCAAAGTTTCCGGCTCCACGGAAGGTTGCCAGCGGTCTGCGGCCTAACGGTCCCTTGAAGGATTCATTGTTAACGTAATTTCCGCTGCTGTAAATGTGGATCGTAGAACCGTTACAGTTCTCAAATACCCACTTCGCATCAGCCACACAGGTACGGATACATCCGTGAGATGCAGGCTGCCCAAGCTTCAGGTACTCGCCTGCCGGAAGATTGTAAACACTCCTGGTCGATCCGGCTACGGAATGGATAAAGATTCCTCCCTGTCCGCATCCGTCAACATGTGTTCCATACTGTCCCCAGGACGGTCCCATCAGTGGCTGCCATCTCAGACTGCGGGTCAGTCTGTATGTACCATCCCATGTAGGTGTTCCGGAGAGACCTACAGAAACACGGATTGTCTTAACCGGAATCGTCTTGCTACTATTTGTGTATACAGTCATAACACCGTTGGTCTTATCAACCTCCAGGTAATATGGTCCTCCGTAAATACTGGAAACATCATTACGGCGGTAACCATCCTTATCAAAGTAATACAGTTTTCCATCGATCCATCTGCTTGTATTGGTCAGATACTTGGAACCGCTGTCCGGATCGATATATTTGACCTGATCATAGTAATCGCTGACGATCACCCAGCCGGTGGAAAAACGTCCCTGGCTGTCCAGATAACCATTTACGGAACCACGCTTCATGGATTTATTTGTCACAACGGTATAGTTCTGCAGATAGTACCAGTATTTACCTACCTTCTGCCAGCCTGACTTTTTCAGAACACCGTTGCCGCCTGCATAATACCACTTATTCTGGTAACGGATCAATGTACTCTTGTACATCCAGCCTCTGTGCGCATTGGCATCTGATGTTGCAAAGAAATAGTATTTTTTGCCGATCTTTGTTTTTCCTGTTGCAAGCTGTCCTGTGCTATTAAAGTAATAGCTCTTTTTGGAGGACTTGTTTGTTATCATCTGGCTCTTATAGTGGTTTCCGTTTTTGTCAAAGTAAAACCATCCGAAGAACTGGCCTTTTGCGTCGGTCACCTTCTGCCAGCCATATTTTTCAACAACTTTTCCTGCTGTGCTTCCGAAATAATAAATCTTGTTGGATGCACCCGGGCAGCCATGCCAGCAGTTCTTCCAGGAAACTCTCTGGCCATTGCCTCCGAAATAATATCTGCTGCCTTTATACTTCACAAGTTTTTTTGTAATGATGCGGCCCTTGCTGTCTGAAACATAATATGCGTTATTCTGCGCCTTCGCCATTGTATTCGTCATAACATAGCCGCTGGCATTCAGCATATATCGATATTTCTTGGACATTACAGGTGATACATAAACTCCATGTTTCATGATCTGTCCACGTGTGGCAGCCTTCGGACTACAATAGATAAAACGTTTTTGATTTTTGCTGTTTAAAACATATGTCCATCCGCCATAAAAAAGCTTTCCTGGAATCTCTCCTGCCTTTGATGCCGGCTGGAAGTAATACTGATATGTTGTAGAACCAGTTGTCAGCTTCAGGATTCCTGTTCGCGGTTTTCCGTTACGCATCAGTGTATAATAAGCATTTCCGATCTTCTTGATCTTGCCTACAAGGTTCTGAGCCTCTATGGATTTGTAATCACCCTGGGAATTATAATAGCGGAAAACAGTTCCTGTCCATAACCAGTAATTTCTCTTCTGCTGGCCAAGATTGGATGTCCACGGTGTGATTGCTTTTCCGGTGGAATCCGAATACAGGGAAGCTTTGGAGTTTTCGAGGAAATACCATTCTGTCTTCTGTGTTCCGGTATAACCTGCTGCACCTGGCTCACGGGTCATACGACCGGTTACCAGATATCCGTCTTCATTAAAAAGATAATATCCCACATGTCCGTTGGTATTGATCTTAAGAAGACCATCCTGCGCAGTAAAATAATTATCTTCGATGGAACCTGTTTCTGATACCTGAGAAGCGTTCCCTTCATCCAGGGCAAGAGTCTCTGCGTTATCTACGCTCTCTGATGTTTCGACTGCCGTCTCTGTTTCTACAGGTGCTGTCTCTGCGGATGTCTCCTCTGCAGACACTACATCTGCAGATGCTGTCTCTGCAGAAGCTTCTGCTACAGATACTTCCTCTGTAGAAACTTCTTCTGCTGCAGTCTCCTGCTCTCCTTCTGCTGACTCATTCTGGAGTACCTGAGCCTGCTCACTCTCTGCTGCACCATCCGGAAGCTCTTCAGTCTGCTGTACCTCCTGTGCTGCTGCAGCTGTTTCATCAACTGTTGTTTTCTGCTCTTCTTCGCTACTTTCTGCAGGATCCTCAGAAGCTTTTCCCTCCGGGGCTGCAGATGCAGCAACCTTCTTTTTGCGGAGTCTGTAAAAACCGTTTGCAGAAACCCAGTCACTTGTCTTGGCAACGACTACACCGTTTACCAGTGATGCTCCGGTAGCAGAAGTTTCCTCTGCCTTGTTGTTCTCTACTTTGTTCTCTACTGCGGTATCTGCTGACGGTGCATCCAGTTCCTGTGCATCACCTGCACTGAAATCATCGCCCGGATCTGTACTGTCTTCTGTTGTCGCATCCGGTGCTTCTGTAGTTTCCGGTGTCTCTGTAATCTCCGGTGTTTCTATAACATCCGGTGTCTCTGCGGGGTTCTCCGGTGTAACAGGTGTTTCTTCTGAACTGTCTGTACTGTCAGTACTACCTGTCTGATCCGCTTCTGTTTCCGGCTGCTGTACAGTCGTTTCCGCTTCATCACTGAATACATCCTCAGCCGGATCGCCGGCTGTCTCTGCTGCCATCTGCACGTCTGTACTTCCCAAAGCCGCAGCGCCGGCTTCCAGAGTTCCGCCCATGCATAATGTCAGACTGAGAAAAATTGCCACAACTCTTCTCTTCACGATAATCCCTCCTGATCATGCTGCTGTAAATAATTATTGTATCTGTTACGTATCATTCGCCCAGTCCGCCTTCGATAAGAGCCACAAGCGCATCTATCGCAGCCTGTTCATCCTCACCCTCGCAGACCAGTGTGATCTCATCCCCGCTTTTAACACAGGCACCCAGAACACTCAGAACACTTTTGGCATTCGCTGTACCTCCGGCATACTGAAATGTTATGGACGATTTGTATTTTATTGCCTCGCCGCACAAAAGCCCTGCGGGACGAAGATGAAGCCCTGACGGGTTCCTGACCGTTACCTTATAACTTAACATTGCTGCTGTCTCCCTTTATATTACTTATCCTTCAAGCCTTGTCCAAAGCTGTGATTACTTACTGACTGCTGCTGTCTACATTGGAAACCTTGGAGATTTTGATCTCGGCGGTTACATCCTCCAGCAGCTTGTAGCCTTCCGGAAGGCTGATTTTGATCGGTACTTCGTAGCTGCCCTCCTCCCAGTCATCCATGGAAAGTGCTGCTCCTACCGACTTCAGATCAAATTGGGAAAGATCTCCGTCTTCCGCCTGCACCTTCAGTTCAATATCCGCAACTTCAAATGCCAGCTGCAGATCATCAGGCAGACCCTTTACTTTGATATCCTCTGTCGGGAAGCTGTATATCTTACTGCCCTCCGGCAGGATATTGACTGTGATCCAGAGGTCCGTACTGGATCCGGATGTCAGCTTAAGGCCATCCGGAAGAAGCTCTGACAGGTTTACTTTCTTTTCCACGTCATTGCTCTTTCCTGAAATATCCACATTCTCATTGTCAAGATAAATAGTATTTCCCTGAAGTTTCAGATTGTTCAGTGCTTCTTCACTTCCGGCTACGCTGAAAGTCTCCGGTACTGTCGTGACACTGTCCACAACATAACCTTCTGCCGGTTCTCCCGTATATCCCGCACTGATCCGTATATCAGAACGCACCTTCCAGAGCTTTGCCGTGACATTGACCTTTCCGTTGTTGTCAAATTTCAGATAGCTCATGGAATTTGATGAAAGTGTATCCTGATTCTTATCTGTAATGGTCAGTTCTGCGCCTGTGATCGTCGTATCCTGGTCGATTCCCTCAAGCTTTGAACTTACATCCACACTCACACTGTCTATCTTACCAACTAGGGATTCCGGTCCTGTAATACGGACTTTTTCCGGATTTGCGGTAAGCGAAGCAACCTCCAGCCCCTGTGCAGGCTTGCTGTCATCACTGGTAACGTTGATCGCAAATTCCTTGGTCACCTTTTTTTCCAGATGGACACTTAGATTCTGCGGTGACACCTGGATATTCTCTGGAAGTATCCCGGAACAGGTTGCTGTAATGGGGATCATTACAGGGTCTGTATCGGTAGACTGAGCCTGCTGCAGGTCTGCAACTGCCTTAATATCACTTGAGGTGAGACGGTTGACTATCTTCCGCTCACCTGTAATATAAACACGTACTGAATTTTCACGATCATCCTGCATGACCATCTTGCCCAGCTGATCCACATAAGCTTCATTGATGATCTGCACATCTGAGATCACAAAGCCTTTCGTAATGATAGGGTCATCAACATTTACTACGATCAGCCACACCAGGATTCCCACAATGATCGACATGATTTTCAAAGGGATGTTCTTAGTCAGATTTTTCTTCATGTTTCACTCTCCCTTTCAGCAGATTTCTCAGCTTACCGTTGTCAACAACCTTTTTATTCTGAGCAGAAACAAGTACTTCACGAAGCTGCTTACTGTTAAGCCCTCTGGATAACTCACCGCCTCTGGCCACAGAAACCTGTCCTGTCTCTTCCGAAACAATGATCGTAAGAGAATCCGTAGCTTCGCTGATACCCACACCTGCTCTGTGTCTTGTTCCCAGCTGTTTACTCAGTTCCATATTATCTGAAAGAGGCAGATAGCAGGTTGCTGCTACTACGCGGTTCCCCCGCACGATCACCGCTCCGTCATGAAGAGGTGTATTATGCTCAAAAATATTGATCAGTAGCTGACTGGTAAGGATACCGTCAATATTGATACCGGTTCTCACATATTCATCAAGCCGGATCTCTTCCTCGATTACGATCAGTGCTCCGGTCTTAACTTCACCCATATCAAAACAGGCCTTTACCAGTTCGTTGATAGTCTTGTCATTAAAACGCTCCTGCACTTCCCTGCCGGAATCAAAGGGAATAATGTTGGAAACAAACTTCTTCTGTCCCAGCTGCTCCAGCGCCTTTCTCAGCTCCGGCTGAAAGATTACGATCACACCGATCACCAGCACATTAGCCAGGTTCCGGAAGATCCAGAGGATCGTATTCATTTTGAAGATATATGCGACCAGGATAAATCCAAGGACGATCAAAATGCCCTTCAGAAGGGTATATGCACGTGTAAATTTGATCCATGCCATAAACTGATATACAAAAAAGGAAATCAGTCCGATCTCAATGATATCTATCACGCCAAGTCCCGGAAGGGAAATTTTCCCAAGATATCCGACCACAACTGTCAGCACATTCTGCATAAGTCTCCTCCTTTCTTCCTGAGCTATTCCAATCGTTCCTGTTTAAAGATCCTTCAGCGATTCCTCCAGCTGTTTTTCGAAATCGATCTTGTCCAATCCCTGCGGTTTCTCACTTACTGTATTTTCGGAAACCATATCCGGCATCTTTACTGTATGCATTTCGTTCTTCTCAGGAAATACATCATCACTGAAAGACACAACATTGTCTTCTTTTTTTTCTTCTTTTACCGGCTCCGCATTGATTTTTTTGATACTTCTCTCAGAAGTGGCGACTGATGCCTTCGGAACGGCTTTTACGTAGTAATAGTACTCATCATCCTCATATTCCAGACGTTCTGTTCTGCTGTAATCTCCGCCAAAAACAAAGAACTCCAGAACAAATCCTGCCAGTACGGAGATCACTGTGGACAGGATCATCGGCACCATGGCTACCGTAATACTAAGGCAGAAATCTCCGGCAAGGATAACCAGGATATAGATCACGCCACCGGCAATGACAGCGATCCTCCATGCATAATCAAACGCCCGTGTTCTCAGAAGGTTCACAAACAGGATCACTACCACAAACGCGATCACCGTGATCCACATTGCCCAGTTGTGGACAAGTCCGTCAGAGATCAGCTTCAGTTTTTCTGTGATCTCTGCAGCAGGATCACTGAGTGCCGCCGACTGTGCATGTACAAACCGTATAAAATAATAGATCACAACACCGCATCCGGCCGGAAGCGCTGACAATGCGCTACCCAGCAGGCCTGCTCCGATCGGCATAAGTGCAGGAACACCAAATCCGAAGGAAAGTGGTGTAAGGATCATTGCAAGATTCTGTGACCTGCTGAATCTTAGGAACAGGATCAGCATCAACAGAATAAGAAGCAGCATAAATCCTGCCGTTTCGATCCCGACTGCATAACAGTGCCCGATCATCAACGCAAATCCCAGAAACATCATCACGGAAACCGGAAGGATCGAACATACAAGCGCCAGGATCAGGACAACAAAAATATTATCCAGCTGTTTCATGTAACCCATATTGCTGTTGATCCAGAGAAAATAGGCAAATGCCAGAACAAACTTCAGGACCGGCAGTATATATACTTCATATTGTCCGTAAAATCTTTTGATATTCTGTTTGATCTCAAGTAAAGCTGTCATTTTCTATGTCCTCCTGCATTTCTCCGGACCGGATTTCTTTTTTCCTCCCGCCCGTAGATTTTTTCCAGTCTTGTAAGATCCTGATAATATTCCCTGACACTTTTTTTTGCCCGGAAATATTTCACAGAATACTGGATGTAGGTCAGTATCGAATATACAACAAGCACGATCAGATAACCGACGATGATATAGATTCCAACCTTGACCAGATTAATCTTATTCACATTATCCATAAGATATTCGCTGAAATATGCGGCAACGCCTGCAAGTCCCAATACATATCCGATCGTTACCAGAAAAAAGTTTCTGATCAGTGCAAGTCCAATATAATCACTTCGATAATATCTGCTCACCGGAAGATACTTCCTGCCTTCGCCATGTTCATACATAGCCAGACGGTTCATGATCTTCACTTTTTCTTCATTTACCATAAAAATAACTCCTCATAAGCTTTCTTTATCAGGAAAATCCCCAATATATGATCCGCATTACGCTTTCCATACAGTTATACTGTTTAACTGCAATCAAATTTATTGTAGCATAGTTCCATACCTATGAAAAGTGTTTTTTCGGCTGTTTCATGCCCTTCCTGCGCATATTGTCAGAAAATAAACTTTCTCTGCACCGGCCTCAAGAAGACACATTGCCATGGCATCTGCCGTACTTCCTGTTGTGTATACATCATCCACCACAAGTACAGAAAAACCCGGGATCCTTTCGGTTACCTGATATGCATTTTTCAGGTTCTGACGCCTCTGTATGGCATTAAGTTTTTTCTGAGATCTTGTGCTTCGTATCTTCTTTACCAGATGCCCATTCCATGGGATCCCTGTAAGAACACTGAGCCTTTCTGCCAGATATGCTGCCTGGTTAAAACCTCTCATCCTTTTTTTTCTGGGATGCAGAGGAACGGGAACGATCAGATCAGGCTTCCACCGTTCCAGATATTTTTTTCCGAAGACGCTCATTGCCTTTGCATAAAAATCCCCATATTCCCGACATCCGTAATACTTAAATCGTACCAGAGACTGTCTCCAGACCTCTCCGTACCAGAAAATACTTCTGCCCTCCGTAAAATGATGGGCACCCTTGCGGCAGTCTTCACAGTATTCCTCTTCCATTTTTACCGGTCTTCCGCATTTCATACACCTGGGACCGGATATAGGCCTGACCTTTCCGGAACACTCCGGGCAGATCAGCCGGTCTTTTTCTTTCAGTATCTGATGACACAGCGGGCATTTTTTCGGGTAAAGCATGTCCAGTAAAAAATCTGCTGTTTTTTTCAAGAAAGTCCTTTCTCCCCGATGGCGCTCTCTTTCTGTTCAGATTCATCCAGCTCCCGGATCCGTCTGTCCAGAGAGCTGTATCTCTGCTGCTGTTTTTCATTACGGATCATCTCCGCAAAAGTGGTCTCGCTGCCTACTACGGTAACACATTTTCTGGCTCTGGTCACTGCTGTATACAGAAGATTCCGATTCATCAGCATCCTTGGTCCGGAAAGGATCGGAAGGATCACTGCCGGATATTCTGAGCCCTGGGACTTATGTATGGTCACTGCATAGGCAAGTTCCAGTTCCTCAAGCTGTTTGAAGGAATATTCTGCCTGTCTGCCATCCTCAAATTCCACGGTAGCCGTTTCCGCAAATTCATTGATCTCCGTCATAATACCGGTATCTCCGTTAAACACGCCCACACCTTTATCCACAGGAATCTTGTATCGTCCAAGGATTTCCCACTCCAGCTGGTAATTGTTCTTCACCTGCATCACCTTATCCCCTTCACGGAAAAGACGCTGTCCGATCTCTTTCTCCTTTTTCTTTTCATCCGGCGGGTTCAGATATCTCTGAAGGATCTGGTTCAGCCGCTCCACACCTAAAAGTCCCTTACGCATAGGCGTGAGCACCTGGATCTCATAGGGCTTTGCATCTACATAACGCGGAAGCTTCTCCTGGATCAGCGCGATCACCACACGGATAATGATGTCCGCATCATATCTTTTCAGAAAAAAGAAATCACGGCTCTTGTTATTGATGGTCACCTGCTCGCCCCGGTTGATCTTATGGGCATTCACCACAATATCACTTTCAGATGCCTGGCGGAAAATCTTTTTCAACTCTACTACCGGAAAACAGCCGCTGCGGATAATATCCCTCAGAACATTTCCCGGGCCTACACTGGGAAGCTGATTTTCATCACCTACCAGGATCAGTCTGGTCCCTGCTGTCACTGCAAGAAGCAATGAATGCATCAGTGCGATATCTACCATGGACATCTCATCAATGATGATCACATCCGCTTCCAGCGGATTCTCCGAATTCCTGTCAAAATGAACTGCACGGCCTTCCTGCTCTTCCTCCGGCATTCCATTCAGCTCCAGAAGTCTGTGGATCGTCTGAGCCTCGTATCCGGTAGCCTCTGTCATTCGCTTGGCTGCACGGCCGGTGGGAGCTGCAAGCCGCAGCTCAGCGCCTTCCTCTTCAAAATAACGGATAATCGCATTGATCGTTGTAGTCTTTCCGGTTCCCGGCCCGCCGGTCAGAATGAACAGACCATGACTGGCAGCTGCCGCCACTGCCTGTTTCTGCATTTCATCTAACCGGGTTCCTGTCTCCTTTTCGATCCTGTTGATCCGTTTCTCCATCATCTCCTCATCTTCCGGGCAGAGGATGTTCAGCTCACAGAGCATTCTGGCTGAATTCAGCTCAAGATAATAATATCGTGTGGGATAGACAACTGCACCGTCTTCTGTTTCTTTCAGGATCAGTTTCCGGTCTACTACCATATCCATGAGATGTTTTTCCATGTAGGAGGAATCTACTCCCAAAAGTCCGGATGCCCTGGAAAAAAGTTCCTCCTTCGGGAGATAGATATGGCCTTCTCCTGAAGCCTGTAGGAGAGTATACAACATTCCGCTTCTTATCCTGTAATCTGAATCTGTATGGATCCCGATCCGGGAAGCGATCTCATCTGCGATACGGAATCCCACACCACTGATATCCTCTGCAAGGCGATACGGATTCTCCTGCAGGACTCCATATACAGTCTGCCCATATTTCTGATAGATCTTTGCGCCGAGATTCAGTGATATCCCGTATTTCTGGAGAAAGATCATAGCGCGGCGCATATCTGCTTTCTCCGTCATCTGTTCTGCGATCTCCATGGCCTTTTTTTCGCTGATTCCCTTGATCTCAGCCAGCCGCTCCGGCTCTTCCTCTACAATACGCATAGTATCATCACCGAAACGACGTACGATCCTGGCTGCCAGTGCCGCTCCGATCCCCTTGATCGCACCGGAACCCAGATAACGCTCCATGGCCAGTGCATCCTCCGGCATTTTTTCTACGTAGGAGGCTATCTGAAACTGCTTGCCATACACCGGATGTGTTGTATAATTTCCGGAAGCTTCAATGGCAGCCCCCTGGGTGATCGCAGGAAATGTCCCCACACAGGTCAGTTCCCGTTCCTCTTCCATCCCTTTCAGTACCATGACCGTATATCCATTATCTTCATTTCGGAAGATCACATGATCTATATATCCTGTAACTGTCTCACTCATTTTTTTCTCCATCTGTAAACCTCTGATAACAGCAAAAGGCACTGCAGCTGCAGCGCCTTATCTGTATGAGTTTCCTGCGGCAGTCTCTTCTCTGCTCCTGTGCCGTCCGGACGACTCATAACGGTTTACATCCTTGACATGATTTCCGCATATTTTCCTGTTCCTGCAGCCACTACAAGCATTGCATCCTGTACCGTCAGTGTGCTGACTCCTGTTTTCTGCTCGATCAATGCATCCATTCCATGCAGCATGGCACCTCCGCCTGTAAGAACGATTCCTCTGTCCATGATATCTGCCGCCAGCTCCGGCGGTGTTTTTTCAAGAACACCATGTACAGTCTCCACAATCTGCCCGGTCGTTTCCCTCAAAGCGGTCCGGATCTCCTCAGAAGTCAGTGTTGCCACCTTCGGAAGTCCTGTGATGATATTTCTGCCCTTGACCTCCATCGTGCGAAGATCCGCTTCTTCACTGGCTGTTCCGATCTTGATTTTGATATTCTCCGCTGCATCTTCCCCGATAAAGAGGCTGTGCTTCTCACGTACATAATTCATGATCGCATGATCAAAATTATCTCCTGCAACCTTCACAGAAGCGGAAACAACCACTCCCCCTACCGATATGACCGCAACATCCGTGGTCCCTGCACCGATATCCACGATCAGATTACCAAATGGCTTGGTGATATCTACACCTGCACCGATAGCAGCAGCGATGGGCTCGTCCACAAGAAAAACTTCCCTGGCTCCTGACTGATAGGCAGCTTCCTCAATTGCTTTACGCTCAATCTCCGTGATCCCACTCGGAACACTGATGCTGACTCTCGGTTTCCGGAACGCTCTCCGTCCCATAGCCTGTGAAATAAAATATTTCAGCATCTTTTCCATTACATTATAATCTACGATCACACCTCTTCGGATTGGCCAGATCACTTCCATATTGGAAGTCAGATGGCTTGCCATCTGTCTGGCTTCCTCACCGATTGCTCTGATCTTCTCTGTATCTTTATCATAAACAACCACAGAGGGCTCTCTTAAAACGATTCCCTTGCCTGTGGAAAACACCAGACTGTTTCTGGTTCCCAGATCGATTCCTATATCCTTTGCCGGCATAAATCCTCCCGCCTGCGTCATACACGTTCATATGCTGACGCATTTCTGACTTATTCTGTTCCGGTCTGTGCCGAAACGTTCCCGCACTTCATTATATACAAAACCACAGAAATTGAAAAGAACTTTTACCGGTTATTTCTGTTCCAGATATTTTTTCACATATTTACCGGTGTAGGAAACCGGATTCTCTGCTACTTCCTCCGGAGTTCCTCTGGCAATTACCGTTCCGCCTCTGTCACCGCCTTCCGGTCCGATATCAATAATATGATCCGCCGTCTTGATCACATCCAGATTGTGCTCAATGACCACAACGGTGTTTCCTCCTTCAGACAGACGGCGCAGGATCTCGATCAGCTTGTGGACATCCGCAAAGTGCAGTCCTGTGGTAGGCTCATCCAAGATATAGATCGTCTTTCCGGTACTGCGCTTGCTGAGTTCTGTGGCAAGCTTGATACGCTGTGCTTCTCCTCCGGAAAGAGTGGTGGAGGGCTGACCCAGACGGATATAGGAAAGCCCTACATCATACAGGGTCTCGATCTTTCTCCGGATCGACGGTACATTCTCAAAAAATGTCAGTGCTTCTTCCACAGTCATATTCAATACATCATAAATACTCTTGCCCTTATACTTCACTTCCAGAGTCTCACGATTGTAGCGTTTGCCCTTGCAGACTTCGCAAGGCACATATACATCCGGAAGAAAATGCATCTCGATCTTGATGATTCCGTCACCGCTGCAGGCCTCGCACCGTCCGCCCTTGACATTAAAACTGAAACGGCCTTTCTTGTAGCCCTTTGCCTTGGCATCTGCGGTGGCTGCAAAAAGATCACGGATCTGGTCAAAAACTCCGGTATATGTGGCAGGATTGGAACGGGGAGTTCTTCCGATCGGGGACTGGTCGATATTGATCACCTTATCCAGCTGATCGATACCCAGAATGTCATCATGTTTCCCGGGGATCACTCTGGCACGGTTCAGGTCTCTGGCAAGTCTCTTGTACAAGATTTCATTGATCAGAGAGCTCTTACCGGAGCCGGAAACACCTGTGATACAGGTCATCACTCCCAGAGGAATATCTACGTCGATATGCTTCAGGTTGTTCTCTGCCGCACCCTTTATATGAAGAAATCCGGTTGGTTCCTTCCTCACTTCCGGTACCGGGATCTTCAGCCTTCCGCTTAAATAAGCTCCTGTCACAGACTGCTCATTTTTCATCAGATCCTCAGCTGTCCCCATTGCGACCAGTTGTCCGCCATGTTCTCCGGCTCCGGGGCCGATATCGATGACACAGTCTGCAGCACGCATGGTATCTTCATCATGCTCCACCACGATCAGACTGTTGCCAAGATCACGGAGACGCATCAGTGCCCTCAGAAGCTTGTCATTATCTCTCTGGTGAAGCCCGATACTCGGCTCATCCAGGATATATGCAACCCCCACGAGCCCGGATCCGATCTGTGTGGCAAGACGGATCCTCTGAGCCTCTCCGCCGGAAAGGGTTCCGGTAGCTCTTCCAAGTGAAAGATACTCCAGGCCAACCTCTGCCAGAAATCCAACCCTGGCGCGGATTTCCTTCAGGATCTGTCTTCCAATAAGCTCCTGCTGCTTTGAAAGCTTCAGATCGCGGAGAAAGCCCTGCAGCCTCTGTACCGGCATATTGGTCACTTCATAAATATTCTTATCCGCCACGGTCACTGCCAGTGACTCCTTCTTCAGCCTCTGTCCCTTACATGTGGTGCACGGAGTAATCCGCATAAAGCTCTCGTATTCCTGCTTCATGGCCTCGGAACCGGTTTCACGGTATCTCTGCTCCACATTGCGGATCAGTCCCGGGAACGCCACATCGTAAACGCCCTCTCCCCGCTGTCCTTTATAATAAACCTTCACAGAATGACCGCCGGTACCATGGATGAGGATATCCTGGACCTTCTTCGGATACTCGCAGAAAGGTGTATCCAGAGAAAATTCATATTCCCTTGCCAGGGCATCCAGGATCGCTCTGGAAAAGCTTCCCTGCGTGGTACAGGACTGCCATCCGAGAACAGCGATAGCCCCTTCATTGATACTCCGTTTCTTATCCGGGATCATCAGATCGATATCAAATTCCATCTTATATCCAAGACCCAGACACTGCGGGCAGGCACCAAATGGATTATTAAATGAAAAGCTCCTGGGTTCGATCTCATCAATGCTGATGCCGCAATCCGGACAGGAAAAACTCTGACTGAAATTCAGAAGCTTCCCGTCCATAGTGTCTACTACCAGCAGACCATCCGCCAGATCCAGCACGGTTTCAATGGAATCGGAAAGACGCTTCTCTATTCCCGGTTTCACAATAAGTCGATCCACAACGATCTCAATGTTATGTTTGATATTCTTATCCAGCTTGATCTCCTCAGAAAGCTCATAGAGATTTCCGTCGATCTGCACTCTCACATATCCGCTTCTTCTGGCCTGATCCAGAAGTTTAACATGGGTTCCCTTGCGGCCCCGCACTACCGGTGCAAGAAGCTGGATCTTCTGGCGTTCCGGAAGCGTCATGATCTGGTCCACCATCTGATCTACCGTCTGTTTGCGGATTTCCCTTCCACATTTGGGACAGTGCGGGATTCCCACACGGGCATACAGAAGTCGGAAATAATCGTAGATCTCCGTTACCGTACCCACTGTAGAACGGGGATTCCGGTTCGTTGACTTCTGATCAATGGAGATTGCCGGCGGAAGGCCCTCGATACTCTCCACATCCGGTTTCTCCATCTGTCCCAGAAACTGCCTCGCATAGGAAGAAAGTGACTCCATATAACGTCTCTGTCCCTCTGCATAAATGGTATCAAATGCAAGAGATGACTTACCGGAGCCACTGAGTCCGGTAAGTACCACAAACTGGTCTCTGGGAATATCGACGCTAAGATTCTTAAGATTATTCTCATTGGCTCCGCGTATCCTGATAAAACGCTTCTTATCGTTTGCTTCTGCTGACATGAAAGCCTCCTACTCTGTCCGGTCATACAAAAATACTCCGGTATTCTTCTCAACAGCAGAATCTACCTCTCTTATTCCGCTGTAAAATTTCTGATTTTTTATCAGTATACTGCCAGAACATCCGTTCGTCAAGGTGAAAAAATCGACAAATTTTTCTACAGCAGAAAATCCGCCATCACTCCATTGCTCACATGGATTCCCTTTCTCGAAAGATATATCCTGTCTCCTTTTTGTTCCAGCATTCCGATCTCCAGATGTTTTTTCAGGACCTCTCCGTAAACGTTTTCCATATTTTTTCCGAAATATTCCGCAAACGCTTCCATTGAAACGCCCTCGGTCATCCGAAGCCCCAGAAACATAAACTCAGCCATCTCATCTGCCTCTGTAAGGCTTTCCGTATTCTGGCGGATCTTATCCGGAAACGCACTGTTTCCAATATATTCCTTCATATCCGCAGTATTGGAAAAACGCATATGATCCAGAAGTGAAGACGCCCCAAGTCCCAGTCCCAGATAATCGATCCTCTGCCAGTATCCCTTATTATGACGGCATTCCCGTCCGCCTTTCGCATAATTGGAGATCTCGTACTGATGAAACCCATATTCCGCTAGGATCCCTGCCGTATTCTCATACATACGGTACTCCGTATCCTCATCCGGCAATTTCAGCTTTCTTTCCCCGAAAGGAGTGCCTTCCTCAATGATCAGACTGTAGGCGGAAATATGTTCCGGCGAAAGCCCTGCCACCGTGCGGAGATTTTTTTCCCAGTCTGCATAGGTCTGTTCCGGAATGGCACTCATCAGATCGATATTGATGTTGGAAAAGCCTGCATCCCTTGCCATAAAAAAGCTCTCCTGAAACTCTTCCCACGTATGGATCCTTCCAAGGATCTTTAATTCCCGATTCTGCGGGGACTGAAGCCCCAGACTCAGCCGGTTGATCCCGTGTTCCAGATATATTTGAAGTTTTTCTTTATATAAAGTCCCCGGATTTGCTTCGATGGTGATCTCAGCATCCGGGGCCACAAAAAACTTATTTCTGATCTGATCCAGCATCTCTCCAACAAGAGACGGATCCGGCACGGAAGGTGTTCCTCCGCCGATAAAAACTGTGGTGATCTCCCTTTCCGAAAAATCCGGAACAGCGGCGATCTCCCTTTCCAGAGCCTGGAAATACTCACGCTGCCTCTCTTTTCCGGCAGGTCCGGAAAGGAAATCACAGTAATCACATTTTTTTACACAAAACGGAATATGGATATAGAGCTCCAGCGGTTTTTTCGCCTCATTCTCCATCCATGGCTCCTTCCTCTCCACCACTACCTGATGTATCATTATCCTCATCGGAGCTTGTATCTTCACCGGCACTATCCGCATTATCCGTGCTTCCATCCGAAGCAGCCGGTGTCGGTGTCACGCCATCGATCCCCAATGCCTCACTGCCGTTTTCTGCCAGGTACTCATTGACCATTGTCAGATTTCCATTGCTCGTCACTGCATCCGGATCTACGGTTTTCGGATCAGGAGTGGCAGTCGGTTCCGGCGCTGTACTGATTTTGATCACACTTTCCTCTTCTGCATTTTTCTTCTTTGAACCACATCCGGTAAGCAGAGCTCCTGTTATAGCCAGAAGTCCTGCTGCCAGAAACAGTTTTTTTATATTTTTTTTCAAAAAGTCATCTCCTATTTATCATCCAGCTTCAGGACACTCATAAATGCCTTCTGCGGGATCTCCACGTTACCTACCTGACGCATACGTTTCTTACCTTCCTTCTGTTTTTCCAGAAGCTTCTTCTTACGGGAGATATCTCCACCGTAACACTTGGCAAGTACGTCTTTACGCATGGCTCTTACCGTCTCTCTGGCAATGACCTTGCTTCCGATAGCTGCCTGGATCGGGATCTCAAAGAGCTGTCTCGGGATCTCGTCTTTCAGCTTCTCACACATCTTTCTTCCACGCTCGTAGGCAGTATCTGCATGCACGATAAAGGAAAGAGCATCCACTTCTTCTTTATTCACAAGGATATCCAGCTTCACAAGCTCACTTCTCTCATATCCGTCCAGTTCGTAATCCAGGGATGCATAACCTCTGGAACGTGATTTCAGTGCATCAAAGAAATCATAAATGATCTCGTTCAGCGGCAGTCTGTATTTCAGGAGTGCACGGGTTTCTTCCATATATTCCATGCCTTCATACTGACCACGTCTCTCCTGGCAGAGATCCATGATCGCACCAATGAACTCTGTGGTTACCATGATCTCCGCCTTCACCATAGGCTCTTCCATGTATTCGATCTCTGAAGGATCCGGAAGGTTGGTGGGATTGGTCAGCTCGATGATCTCACCATTGGTTTTATAGACCTTATAGATAACACTCGGTGCTGTAGTTACAAGATCCAGGTTATACTCTCTCTCCAGACGCTCCTGGATGATCTCCAGATGAAGAAGTCCCAGGAAGCCGCAGCGGAAACCAAATCCAAGGGCGACCGATGTCTCCGGTTCATAATAAAGGGAAGCATCGTTGAGCTGAAGCTTCTCCAGCGCGTCACGGAGATCGCCGTACTTGGCACCATCTGCCGGATAAAGGCCACAATAAACCATAGGGTTTACCTTCTTATATCCCGGAAGTGCCTCTGCACAGGGGTTGTCCGCATCCGTTACCGTATCACCCACGCGGGTATCACGGACATTCTTGATGCTGGCTGTGATATATCCGACCATACCTGCTGTCAGCTCGTCACACGGGATAAACTGACCCGCTCCAAAATATCCAACCTCCACAACCTCCGTGGTGAATCCGGTCGCCATCATATGGATCCTCGTGCCCTTTTTCACACGTCCGTCCTTCACTCTGCAAAATACGATAACACCCTTATAAGGGTCATAAACAGAGTCGAAGATCAGAGCCTTCAGAGGTGCATCCACATCCCCCGCCGGCGCCGGGACCTTATTGACGATCTGCTCCAGGACCTGGTCTACATTCAGTCCTGTTTTTGCGGAAATCTGCGGTGCATCCTGCGCTTCAATTCCGATCACATCCTCGATCTCATTGATAACACGCTCCGGATCCGCACTTGGAAGGTCGATCTTGTTGATCACCGGAACCACATCCAGATCATGGTCCAGTGCCATATATACATTGGCAAGTGTCTGAGCTTCGATTCCCTGTGCTGCATCCACAACAAGGATCGCTCCGTCACAGGCAGCAAGGCTTCGGGAAACTTCATAGTTAAAATCCACATGTCCCGGGGTATCGATCAGGTTAAAAATATACTCATTTCCGTCCTTGGCTTTGTATACAATACGAACCGCCTGGGATTTGATGGTGATCCCTCGTTCTCTCTCAAGGTCCATGTTATCCAGAACCTGGGCCTGCATTTCCCTCTCGGTAAGAAGTCCCGTCATCTCGATGATACGGTCCGCAAGTGTTGACTTGCCATGGTCGATATGTGCAATGATACAAAAATTCCGAATTTTACTCTGGTCTATCATTCAGGAAGTCCTCCTTAAATTTCTCTCGTATAAAGCGTTCAGAACGCATATTTTTCCATACTGCTCTTTATCATATCATATTTCAGCCTTCTTTGTCACTGCCTTTCAGAACTCTGTTTAAGATATCTGCAAATGGTTCCATGGCATTTCGGACTTCCTCTACGGTATTTGTCTGTGCTCCGGCCTCCAGAAGCAGGGCCCGTGGCTTAAGATGCAGATTATAGCGAAGACCTGCCAGATAGATCCCCCGGTAAAGATCGGGGTAATACTGTGCCGCCTGATATTCCAGCTGAAAGGAAAATGCCAGATTCTCTTCTATGTAAGGATTGGGCAGATAACTCACTGCCCCCTGACTGACTGTATAGCTTAATCCATTATAAAAAAGCAGCTGAGCAGTAGGTTTTCCATTCACCTGCGTTACCAGATGACGCTCATCCGGCACACCATCTCTGTGAAGATCGATCACAACTTCAATGGTGGGATTTTCTTCCAGCACTTTTTCTATGGATGCCCTGGCATAATCATAAGCCTTGCTCCTGTCCAGTGTTCCTCCCATCATATCAAAGGCATCTGTTATATGAATGACCTGGTATCCATATGTTTTTTCCAGAAGTTCAGTAAGATGATCTCCCACTCCTACGATGGTGTCCTCAGTCTGTCCTTCTCTTGAATCTGCAAAAGCCTCCTGGGAATGGGTATGATAGATCAGGATCTGGGGTACCGATGAATCCTTTTTAACGGACAGATCCTCCTTCAGAAAACGGGGCGCACTGATCTGCTGCGCATTCGTTTCCGTATTGGAATCCAATATAAAAAACTGATTCATCACATAGTCAAAATCTGCCAGTTTCGCCTGAGACAAGTCAATCTGCGGATGTGGCAGTGCCACAGTCTCCTGTTCCTTCGCAGTATTTTCACCGGATCGGTTCTCCTCTGACGGAGGAGTCTCCGGTTCTGTGTCCCCCGGCTCCGTAGCTTCCTGTTCTGAACCTCCCGGCTCTGTAATTTCTGGCTCAGCAACTTCCTGTTCTGTATTTCCCTTAACAGTCTCCTTTTCATTTTTTTTGCCGGCAGAGGATTTTTTCCCTGCCATTTCTGCCTCTTCCGCTTCTTTCTTTTGAATTTCTTTTTTCTTTTGAAGCTCTTCTTTCTTCTGAAGGGCTTCTTTCTTTTCCACTTCTTCCGCCTCGGCCATCAGCAGCGTCTCCTGCTCTTTTCGGTTCTCTGCTTCCACTTCTTCACCCAGATGCTCTGCGTTTTTTTTCTGCAAAAGCATCTCTGTTTCCCGGTCTCTGCCATTTTCCTTCTGCAGAGCTTTCTTTTCCAGAAAGCAATACAGCGGCAGCTGTCTGTAGATCTCACCATGCCTGAAAAAATCTCCCGGAAGGACAGCCACCACACCCAGGAAGATCAGGCTCAAAACCACGCAGAAAGCCCTCTGGATATTCGTCACCAACGATCACCTCTTATGGTATTTTATGACCTGTCCTCTTCGATTAGACTATCGGAAAAAGCCAGATTCAGTCCCTCGGAAATGGTAAAGCTTAAATATCGTACCGTTTCATCCACATCCTTTGGTGTTACAAACATGGTGTAAAGCTTCGGTGAGATCATTTCTTCCAGAAACTCCTTCTGCTCATCTTCCTCCAGCGCCTCCAGAAGCTCTGCCATGGAATCATGGACAATGGTAGCCGCATCCACCACAGTCGGAACACCGATCCCGATCACACGGACCGAAAGATTTTCTTCATTCAGGCCTTCCCTGTGATTCCCCACGCCGGAGCCCGGACTAATCCCGGTATCCGTGATCTGGATCGTCCGGTTAAGTCTTGTCGTACTTCTGGCCGCCAGCGCATCTACGGCGATCACCAAATCCGGCTTTGTCTCAGAAACAACACCCCGAACAATTTCCAGAGTTTCCATTCCGGTCTGTGCCATCACACCCGGAACGATCCCGCTGATCTGATGCATTTTCATATGTTCATTGCTCTTCAGCCCATATTCCCGGATCACATGCCTTGTCATATGAAGATTGGAAACTGCACGGGGGCCAAGGGAATCCGCAGTGATCTCCTGATTTCCAAGGCCTACCACCAGGATCGACTGCTGCCGTCCAAGATCGATCAGCTCCCTTAAATGATGTGCCACCTCTTCCGAGATCTCTCTGTGATAATCCTCATCCGGAACGGAAAGATCCGGTGCCTCAATGGTAATATAGGTTCCCTGTGGTTTTCCCATGGTCCTGGCTCCGTTTTCCGTTGTGATCCGCACTACGGTAGTCCGAACATCCTTTTCCTCATCGTATCTTTCCCTGATCTCTACTCCACGTACTTCTACGTTTTCCGCCTGAAAGCGTTCCGTTGCTTCCAGTGCCAGGTCTGTTCTGATTCTGCTCCTTCCAGCCATACTCTCATCCTCTTTTTCTGTAAGATTGCAAAGACTTTTTCGCTGCTGCCTGCAGCTTTTCCGGTGTTTTCCCTTTTATTATTTCCCCTTTTTCCCATAAATATGTATCATTTCCCATTTTCCACACAGCATCTGGTATTTTTTGCATATTTTTTTGGAATTTTTGCGAAAAACATCTTGACATTCCTGTGCACGTATAATAATATATATAAGCATGTTTCATAGGAGCGCCCGTGTCTGTTCCTGTGAATGTAATTTAATATTATATTTTTAAGGAATCGGAGGTGTACGAATTGGCTAACATTAAATCCGCAAAGAAGAGAATCTTAGTTAACAGCACTAAGGCTGCAAGAAACAAAGCAATCCGTTCTGCAGTTAAGACTTCCATCAAGAAAGTTGAGACAGCAGTTGAGAATAAGGATAAGGCAGCTGCAGAGGTTGCTCTTAAGGACGCAATCTCCACAATCAGCAAAGCTACATCCAAGGGCGTTTATCACAAAAATAACTGCGCCAGAAAGATTTCCCGTCTTTCCAAAGCTGTCAACAGCATTGCGTAATAGACCACGGAATATTTTAGTTATAAGCTTATAAGTAAAAGGAAAGACAGTCGAACCGTCAGCGACTGTCTTTTTTGTATATAGATTTCTGCATTGACCAAAAGGAGTTTTTTTATGATATCCCATCCCTTTCCCTACCGCATTATCCGCAGCAGCCGGAAAACCCTGGCGATCCAGGTCAGCGTTTCCGGTCAGGTAACTGTCCGCGCTCCACACACAATGCCAGATTCCACCATCCATCGTTTTCTCTCACAGAAAGAAAGCTGGATCCTGAAGCACCTCTCCCACGCCGCCTCCAGGCCGGCACAGCCCCCGAAAGAAAACCCGCCTCTTTCGGAATTCCGCCGCAGTTATTATATGGAATCCGCCAGAAAAATATTCAAAAGAAAAACCGCAGCCTACGCCAGAAAAATGGGCGTAACCTACGGCCGTATCACGATCCGGGAACAAAAAACCCGCTGGGGAAGCTGCACCAGCGAAGGAAACCTGAACTTCAACTGGCGGCTGATCTTCGCCCCGGAAAAAGTCCTGGATTATGTTGTAGTACACGAACTTTCCCACAGAAAAGAAATGAATCATTCCCCTGCCTTTTATGCAGTGGTGGCATCTGTGATGCCGGAGTATAAAGCCTGCGAAAAATGGCTCAGGGACAACGGAGCGACCCTGTGGCAGAACCCGTCTCCGTAAAACTCAGGCTCTCACTGCTCTCGCCGAGCTGTACTTCACGATCAGAAGCTCCACGCTGAGCACATCTCCAAGTGTACCTGTCTTTACCGCCTCTTCCGCATCCACAAAATCCCGCACAGCATTCTCCAGCTCTTCCACAGTGTAGGATCTGGCACAGGATGCCAGATTCCGCACAACAAAAGAGGGTACTCCCAGTTTGGAAGCGATCTCGGTTTGAGAAAGACCCTCCTGTGACATTTTCTTGGTCAGGCAGATCTGACGAAACTGTTTCGCCAAAAGAAACAATATCCGCATCGGCGGTTCCCGAAGAGTCAGAAGGTCATAGTACAGATCCAGGGCCCGCTTCTGGTTCTTCTCCGTCACCGCACGCACCATATCAAAGATCTTATTGGTTGTCTGTGTGGTACAGACAGCCTGAATATCTGCAGCCGTCACAACATCTCTTCCGACCGTATAGGAGATCAGCTTTTCCAGCTCCATCCTTATATTTCCCATATCTGTTCCCGTCATGGTCAGCAGAAGCTCCACATCTCTCTGGGTGATCCTGCGGCCATTTTTTCCAAGGATCCCTGCCGCCCACCGCATAAGAGTCTTTTCATCCTGCTGTTTAAATTCCCCGATGCTGCCGCAGGCTTTTACCGCCTTGTACATACGGCTTCTTTTATCTACTTCAGACTCGCAGAACACCAGATACAGATAATCAGGCAGCGCTTTCATATAATCTGCCAGTTCCTCACATTTGTTCTTAAAGAATCCCGTATCCTCAAGAAGGACTACTCTTCGCTCTGCAAAAAAGGGCATGGTATCACAAAGACTCAAAAGCTCCCGGACATCGATCCCCTTCCCCTCATATCTGGTAAAATTCATGGTATCATCGTCCGGGTTCAGAGCCTTCACCAGATTTCTTTTATATTGCTGTTTCAGATAGGCTTCCTCACCGTAAAGGAGATATGCCTGCTTAAATTTTCCTGTTTTAATATCTTCCTGAATATTCTTCAATCTCTGTACCCCTGTCTGATTTTCTCTGTAATCCAGTTTATACGACAACTGCCGGAAATGCAACACCCAAGCAAAAATTTGACTTTCCACCAGATTCATGATACTGTAAACAGGTACATATTCCGGCAGATCCGTTCTGTCAACGAAATATGCGGAAGGGAGTGTTCCATTATGGAAAAAAGAAGAAACAGCAGAACAAGCAACCTGAAGAGCGCAACCACCAAGGCCAAAGCTACCGTGAAATCAACTGTAGAAAAGATTGAAAAAACACCTGCAGCTGAAAAAACCGTTAAAGCAGTCAAAAAGGCAACAGAGACTGTAGCAGCCAAGGCACCAGAAGTAGTAGAAGAAGTTAAGAACACTGTAAAAAATCATAAGATCAGCGGCATCACACTTGAAATTTTTGAGACATCCATCACAGTTGCCGACCTTGAGGCAGCTGTTAAGAAAGATGCAGAAGCAAAGGGCCTGAAAGGCAAAGAGCTCCACATCTATGTAAATGCAGAAGAAAGAGCAGCTTACTACACTGCTGACGGAGAGGGTTCCGACGATTACAGGATCGATCTGACCACTCTGTAAGCTCCGGCGGATCTGTTCCGCGATCGCTTATATGCCGGTCTGTCTGTGACATTCCGGAAACGCAAAAAAGCCATGCACAGGACATTTTCATCCGGTCCCGCTGCATGACTTTTCTTTTTTATCTTTTACTGGATCTTTTTGATCCAGTCTCTGGAGCAGCCTACTGCAGCTCTCCAGCCTTTTACCATGGCATTTCGCTTCTCGTCATCGATCTCCGTGCGGAAAATACGTTCCACATCACGACTTTCCAGTACTGCCTCCTTGCTTTCCCAGAATCCCACAGCAAGACCTGCCAGATATGCGGCACCAAGAGCAGTTGTCTCAATACATTCCGGACGTTCTACAGCCACATTACTGATATTGGCCTGGATCTGCAGGAGAAGATTATTTGCACTTGCTCCGCCGTCTACACGAAGAACTGCAAGGTCACTTCCTGCATCTTCCTTCATAACCTCCAGCACATCATTGACCTGATATGCAAGGGATTCCAAAGTCGCACGCACAATATGATACTTATTTACACCACGGGTCAATCCCACGATCGTGCCACGGGCATACTGATCCCAGTAAGGAGCTCCAAGTCCTGTAAATGCAGGCACGACGTAGCAGCCGTTTGCATCCGGTACCTTTCCCGCAAAATACTCGGTATCCGATGCGGAATCCACCAGATGAAGCTCATCACGAAGCCACTGGATCGCAGCACCAGCCACAAATACGGATCCCTCCAGAACATAAGTGATCTCTCCGTTAAGTCCCCATCCGATGGTTGTAACCAGCCCGTTATTGGAAAATACCGGTTTATCTCCTGCATTCATCAGAAGAAAGCCACCGGTTCCGTATGTATTCTTGGTTTCACCTTTCTCAAAGCAAGCCTGTCCGAACAGCGCCGCCTGCTGGTCCCCGGCAGCACCGGCTACCGGGATCCTTCCACCGAAAAAGGACGGATCTGTCTCACCATAAATCTCACTGGACTCTTTTACCTGCGGGAGCATGCATTTCGGAATATCAAGCTCCTCCAGGATCTCATCATCCCACTCCAGTGTATTGATATTGAACATCATCGTTCTGGATGCATTGGAATAATCTGTTACATGAACAGCTCCCTTGGTCAGCTTCCAGATCAGCCAGGTCTCCACGGTACCAAACAGAAGCTCTCCCTTCTCTGCTCTTTCGCGGGCACCCTCCACATTATCCAGGATCCATTTTACCTTGGTGGCAGAAAAATACGCATCAATAACAAGTCCTGTTTTCTGACGGAATTTTTCTTCCAGTCCCTTTGCTTTCAGACTGTCGCAGTATTCTGAAGTTCTTCTGCACTGCCATACGATGGCATGATAAACCGGCTGTCCCGTATTCTTATCCCAGACAATAGTGGTCTCTCTCTGATTGGTGATACCGATCGCTGCAATATCCTCTGCCGTTGCCTCAATCTGGTTCATAGCCTCTCTGGCAACAGAAAGCTGTGTGGACCAGATCTCACCTGCATCATGCTCTACCCATCCCGGTTTCGGAAAATGCTGGATAAACTCCTTCTGCGCCACACTGCGGATCCTTCCGCTTTCATCAAAAAGAATACAGCGGTTACTGGTCGTTCCGGAATCCAGCGCCATAACATATTTTGCCATATAAAAATCCTCCAATACATTTCTTGGCTGCGGTTCAATGCCTCTGCAGCCTCATAATTCCCATACCTTCTGATTTGTAGTGGAAACCGCTGCTGCCCCCGCACCCAGGGCTCCCATCACATCCTCCTTATCGGAGATCAAACCGCCTGCGATCACAGGCACCTTGCTTGTTTTACATATCTGTTTAAGAATCTTCGGCATCAGCCCCGGCAGAACCTCTACCACATCCGGCAGCTGCTCATGCTGATTTCCCAGATTCTCAATATTCTTGATCGCCATGGAATCAATAAGGAAAAAACGCAGAACTGTATACATTCCAAGCTTCTTCGCCCTGTTGATCATGGATGCTTTTGTTGAAATGATCCCATCTGCATGGATATTTTTACAAATATAATCCACAGAAACCTCTTTTGAGCTTAAACCTGTGATCAGGTCTATATGTGCCATCGCGATCTTCCCCGCCTGGTGGATCCGCTCCACAATTCCCCCAATAGAACGGATATCTCCATACAGGATAAAGATCACGGTAAGCTCCTCCCTGCCCAGACAGTTCTGAAGTCCCTGCTCATCCTTTACAGCCGCTATGATCGGGTTCGCCTCGATCGCGTCCAGAAATTCTTTGTTCATCTTCTCTCTTCCTCCGCAATGTTCACACAATATCATCCTATCTCCGCGCATTATTTGAAGATATTATTCTTATTGTATCAGTTTATTGCTTCAAAGACCAGACGCATTTGCCAAATATATCTGTTTTATTTCCGGCTGTATTACAATTCTCAGACAATCTTCTTCTCTGGTAAAAGAAGGGAAGCCCCTATGGACTTCCCTTCTGCAGATACATTATTTCTCAAACGGGAATTTGAACTGTGTAAGTCCGAATTCATCGCGAAGTCCGATAAACTCTTTCTGAACTGCCTCTGTCACCGGAACTCCCTTATCCTTACGATACATCCATACATCATATTCCTTCTCGCCTGCTGTGTAGATACGTTCCTGTCCAGGAGCCTTCTCGGAGCCTCTCAGGTCTCTCAGGATATCACCGCATGTTTTCTTGAATGCCTCTGCACCCATAAATGCCTCTGTGTCGATAGCAATAAAGAAATGTCCAAGATGATATGGACGGATCTTTCCTTCCTCATCCTTACCATCCAGAGCTTTCAGGAAGAGACCGGACTGAAGAGCAGCGGAAAGGATCTCAACAACAGTAGAGTATCCGTATCCCTTATATCCTCCGGTTGTCTCACCAAATCCACCGAGAGGAGCAAGTGCTGCCTGCTGGCTTCTGATCTTCTTAAGGATCTCTGCACTATCTGTAAGCTCCTCTCCTTCTCTGGAAATAACAAGACCCTTAGGAGTATCATGGTTGATACGTGCGTAGTATTCGATCTTGCCATTCTGGATAACAGATGTTGCACAGTCCAGTGTAAACGGGAACGGCTCATCTGTAGGCATACTAAATGTCAGTGGGTTGGTTCCAAGCATATTCTCAACACCAAATGTCGGTGCAACGGATGGTCTTGCGTTGGTACCACTGATACCGATCATATTCTCTTTTGCAGCGAGACCTGTCCAATATCCTGCGATTCCATAATGGGAAGAGTTACGGACTGCAACCATACCCATGCCGTATTTATGTGCTTTTTCAATACACATGTCCATAGCCTTCTTGCTGGCTACCATTCCCATACCATCGTTGGCATCGAGAACTGCAGTTGTTGGTGTCTCTTTAAGGATATCGATCTTTGTTACTGGATTTAAGATTCCGGATTTGATACGGTCGATATAGATCGGTTTAAAGCGGTTACAGCCATGGCTCTCGATTCCACGTCTGTCACTCTCCAGAAGTACATCAGCGCAAAGTCTTGCATCCTCCGTCGGAACTCCCATTTTCTCAAATACTGCAGTCATAAAATCATCTGCAAGCTGCCAGGAAATAAAAGGTCTTGTTTCTTTCTCCATTGTAAAAATCCTCCATATACATTATTATAGTTTTTTTATTTTGCTTATATAGATCTGCAGCAGGACCCCCTCCTGCCGGAGATTTCAAATTTATCCTGCCTCCTGTATGTACCTTACAGAAAGCGTCTTTGCATTACAGTTTCAATCCTCGTCTGCCACTGCTCTTCCTCTGTCCGGATAATTGGTGATGATGGAGTTTACTCCCCATTTCTTCATCCTTCTCATATCCTCTTCCTCGTTTACAGTCCAGACATTCACCCCGATCCCGTTCTGGGAACAGCTGCGTACATGTTCTTCCTTCAGGTATTCCAGATTCGGATGATAATACTGCACATCACAGGTTCTTGCATAAACCCCTGCATTATCCACGTATTTCTCTACCAGAAAACCTCCTGCAATAGTCTCATCACTCTGTCTGCACAATACAATGGATGCGTTATTGAAAGAGGAAAGAATGATCCGATCCTCCAGACCATATTCGCAGATCATATCAATGACCTTCTCTTCCATACCACCATAATAATAAACACTGTTCTTCAGCTCGATGTTTGTGATCAGATCTTCCTCCTCTGCCATCCACTCCAAATACTCTCTCAGAGTCGGAATCTGAAGTCTGCCGAATTTTCCGGCAAACTTATCCGGATAACTGCAATCCAGTTTACACAGCTCAGCATATGTAAGATCATAGATATACCCGTTTCCATCTGTGGTACGATCAACCTTCTCATCGTGCATGATCACCGGAACCAGATCCTTGGTCAGCTGCACATCAAGCTCGATCCCCTCGCAACCAGCCTCCACAGCCTTCTGAAACGCCAGCATTGTATTCTCCGGATATTCTCCGCTGAAACCACGATGTCCAAATACTTTCATTCTAATCATCCTCCATTCAATGCATTACATCGTTGTGAGCATTTTTGCTAATTCATATTTCTGATTATATCATAGCGTTTATTTATTTTCAACATTTTTTGTCTGTTTTTTTACGTTTTTTTGTTGCTTTTTAATTAATTATTCTTTTTCTTCTTATTATTTTTTGTGTATTTTGCATATTTTATTTCATGGCAAACAAAGCGATAAAACCGCCTTTTCAGGTTTATTTTATTCGCTTTGTCTGCCGGAGGGCTGACATATTATAAGCATACAGATCGCCATATATATCCTTTGCAGATCACTGTATGATCTGCTTCACATTTCCTGTAGCCACGATATCCACACCTGTACCTGCTGCATTCTCCAGGATCACGTCCCCAATCTGAACCGGCGCTTCCACACATACATCCCGCAGCGCTTCCACACAGTCAAAAATCTTTCCTTTCGGAATATCCTGTGCTGTCTTTACTGACACCACCGGCATGCTTCCATTCTTCACACGAACGGTCGTTGTCACGATCCTGGTCGGATCTGTCACTTCCTTCACTGCATATTCCGCACCTTTTTTACAGGTATTTCCTGTGACGGAAATGATTTCTTTTCCATCCATTTCCACCAGAAGGGCGCATCCCATAGGACATCCGATACAAGTAAGATTCCTTTTTTCCATTTTCATCACTCCTCCACCTGGATCACAAGTTCATGTTTATCCTGTTTCTGTTTTCCTTCCAGAATGGAAAGAAGCTGCTCTTTTTTCAATTTGATCTGTTCCATCTCTCCGGGTGCTGCCACCTGTTTTTTTCTGGAAAAGATCCGTTCTCCATCCAGATATGCACGGATGTAACAATTTTTATATACATTTCCCACACGGAAGCGGACCAGCTGCTCCTCCGCCATGTGACCGATACGGATCTCAGACGGCACTGTATAGCGGACTCCGTTTTGGGGCGAAAGCGTGATCTTTATCTCTTCCGGTATTTTGTCCTCTCCATTGTTGTTTACATAGAGAGCCGCATTTCTTCCTGCATTGCCGGCTTCCTCCGAAACAAAATCCACCAGATCATGAACATGAAGAACATTTCCGCAGGCAAAAATACCTTCTACATTTGTCTCCAGACTTTCGTTTACCACCGGTCCGGAAGTCACATTGCTCAGCTTCACACCTGCCTGTCCGGAAAGCTCATTCTCCGGGATCAGACCAACAGAAAGAAGAAGCGTATCGCATTCAAAAAATTCCTCTGTACCGGGAATCGGGCGTCTGTTTTCATCTACCTCTGCAAGAGTGATTCCTTCCACGCGCTCTTTTCCTTTTATGTCAACCACTGTATGACTAAGCTTCAACGGGATTCCAAAGTCATCCAGGCACTGCACAATATTTCGCTTCAGGCCTCCGGAATATGGCATCAGCTCTGCCACTGCCTTAACCTCTGCGCCTTCCAGCGTCATACGTCTGGCCATGATCAGTCCGATATCACCGGATCCCAGGATCACTACTTTTTTTCCCGGCATAAATCCTTCCATGTTTACAAGGCGCTGTGCTGTTCCTGCTGAATAAATGCCTGCCGGTCGATATCCCGGAATGTTCAGTGCACCTCGCGGTCTCTCTCTGCAGCCCATGGCAAGGATCACAGCTTTTGCCTGGATCTGATACATTCCCTCCTGGCGGCTCATGGCAGTGATCACCTTATCCTGGCTGATATCCATGACCATGGTGTTCAGCCGGTACTCGATCTGCCGCTCTTTTACCATCCGGATAAAACGTGCCGCATATTCCGGTCCTGTCAGCTCCTCCTGAAATGTATGAAGGCCAAATCCATTATGGATACACTGATTCAGGATCCCGCCCAGTTCCTTATCACGTTCCAGGATCAGGATACTCTCTGCTCCCTCTTTCTTTGCAGCCAGGGCTGCTGCCAGTCCTGCAGGGCCTCCGCCTATGATCACGATATCTCTCTTCACCATAATCTTATCATTCATGGTTCTCGCCCTCCTCTGCAATTTTCTTGTTGATTCCTTCGATCAGTCTGGAAGCTCCGCCTGTTTTTGTGATCTCCTCCATGGAAATGCCAAGCTCTCGGCTGAGGATTTCCATTGTTCTGGGAGAGCAGAAGCCTGACTGACATCTTCCCATTCCTGCTCTTGTACGACGTTTTACTCCGTCCAGGGATTTCGCTCCAAGCGGTCTTCGGATCGCATCCAGGATCTCTCCCTCAGAGATCATCTCACATCTGCAGATGATATTTCCATATTCCGGTGATCTTTTGATCAGCTCATTTCTTTCTTCCAGAGAAAGCTCTGACGGATCCAGGATCCCTTTTCTCACCGGATCAAAATCCGGATTTACTTCCGGATGTAATTTTTCTTTTACGATGTCAGCAACCATACAGCCAATGGCCGGTGAGCTGGTAAGTCCCGGGGATGCGATTCCTGCACAATCGATAAATCCGGGAGCATCCTCCACCTCTTCGATCACAAAATCCATACCGTCCTCGATAGCTCGAAGCCCTGCAAAGCTTGTGATCACCTTCCGCAGTGGAATATCCTTTACTGTTTTCCGGGATTTGGCACTTACTTCCTCCATCCCCTCTGATGTAGTCGCTGTTTCCTCCCGATCCTCCAGATCCGTAGCTGTAGGCCCGATCAGAAGATTACCGTGAACAGTCTGTGTTACCAGAACTCCTTTTCCGTTCTTATTTGGAAGTGCAAAGATCGTATGATTCACATGTGTTCCTGCACTTTTATCAAGAAGCATATACTCACCCTTACGAGGAGTGATATGCAGTTTTTTCTCACTTACCATATTATGAAAAACATCCGCATAGACACCGGCAGCATTGACGATACAGCCTGTCTCAAGATCACCCTTTGAGGTTTCCACAACAAAACCTTTTTCCTGTTTTCGGATGTTCTTTACTTCTGTGTCAAATTTAAATTCCACACCATTGTTATATGCATTCTCTGCCATTGCAATGTTCAGCTCAAAGGGACAGACAATTCCGGCTGTCGGTGCATACAGCGCTGCCAGCACCTGATCAGACAGATTCGGCTCCATGGCAAGTGCCTCTTCTCTGTCAAGGATCCTCAGTCCCTCTACTCCGTTTTTCAGTCCTCTTTCACGCAGCTTATGCAGCATGGCGATTCCATTCTCAGTCGTACAGACAGTCAGTGAACCAGTCTGTTTAAAAGGAAAATCCAGTTCCTTCGAAAGCTGTCCCATCATATTGCTGCCCTTCACATTCAGTTCCGCCATAAGGCTTCCCGGTTCTGCATCATAACCGGAATGAGCGATTCCGCTGTTTGCCTTGGAAGTTCCACAGCATACATCCTCTTCTCGCTCCAGAACGCAGATTTTCAGCCGATATCTTGAAAGCTCTCTCGCCGCTGCCGCTCCGGAAACTCCTGCTCCGATAATGATCACATCATACATAGATCTGTTTCTCCTTTCCTGTTTGCGGATCTTCTGAACTGTCCCCGGCTTTCTCTGCGCCGGAAACAGCAGAATATCCGTTGCAACACAAGCATTGCCGTCCGCAGGTATATATTCTGCGAGGAGTACTGCTTACGAACAGCAATCTTTCAAGTGAATATGCCATTATTTTTATGCCGTAACCCTTTGTAACCCTTGTAATCCTTGTAATCCTTTTGAAACATTAACATTTGCGCATAAAAATAGCCGGCATAAAAACACACTTATCCATGTGTCTTCATGCCGGTCTCTGTTCTCAATGGCATTCTCTGTATTCAGCAAGCTGAATCAGATTCCTTCTTCACTTTGTATTCATTGTATCAGACTATTCTTCATATTTCAAGTGCATTTTTCGTAAAATACATCGTTTTTTCTTTAACATGCTCTTAACTTTCTCAAAAACATGATAAGTTTCATTGTATTCCCGATTCCCGATCATATTTCCTCCACAGAAATAACTCCTTCCTGCTGTCTTACCTCACGAAATACAGTATGGCGTGCTTTCCATTTGGCAGCCTCCATTGTTGCCTGGATCACCACACTCTGTGTTTTGGATCTCTTTTTGATGATAACTACGTTGGAGATCAGGATGTCCTCTTCCCGGAGCTTCTTTATGACCATACTCATCTTGTCTTCATTTTCAAACTCCATATATACGTCATAGGTATTGGAATGCTCTTCCACATAAACCTCTATATATTTCGCATATTTGAACACCAGAATAAGCCCCAGCGTGGTAAAGATCGCACCGCTGTAAAAGCCGATTCCCACAGCAAGTCCGATACACGCAGAAGTCCAAAGACTGGCCGCTGTCGTAAGACCGGATACATGTCTCTGTCCGGTCACAATGATAGTTCCCACTCCAAGAAAACCAATCCCGCTGACAACCTGTGCGCCAAGTCGTGCAGTATCTCCGATTCCTGCCCCATTAGAATATACATGGATAAAATCGCCCGTCATCATAACCAAAGTTGCCCCCATACAGACGATCATATGTGTTTTTACACCTGCCACACGCTTCTTCATTCCACGATCAATACCGATCAGACATCCAAGAAACATCGCAAGAATCAGCCGAAACAGCGTCGATCCCATATTTAAAGTGTGCAAATAATCCGATATTGCATTACATGCTCCGAGAATTCCGCCCATAAATTTGCTCCTTTCCTGTTGTAACATTATTTTCTGCCGGTGATAACGCCAATAGCGCATCACTTCATTTTGCCTTGCACGAACGCCGCAGGCCACACTCACTCCATTCGAAAGCTGTCTAGTCAGCCGGACTCACTCCGTCCGTCTCACTACGCAGTTTTTCATATGATCCTATACCCCGGATATACATGATCTGTAGTCTCACAGCATGTAAAACAGCAGGGATACCGGCGCCCAGCGGCGGTATCCCTATCTGTTGCTCTATCTACTGATCAGAGGGCATTCTGATTATTTAATAGACTCGTTATAGTTCTCGATCGCTTTGTTTACAGAAGCTGCAAGCTGATCAACAGCGTCCTGAGTTGTAAGCTTGCCATCATATACCTGCGGCATGATCTCGTTGAATGTAAGACGGGCTTCTGTCTGTACACCTGAGAGAACACCTGCTGTATTGCAGTTTACAGGAGAATCCTTCAGCTGGTTGATAGCTGTCTCGAAGTTCGGGTTTTCTTTGAGGTAAGCCTTCATATCCTCTGTCTCATAAGCTTTCTCGTTGATCGCAAAGTATCCTGTACCCATGGACCATTTAGCCTGTACATCAGGAGTTGTGATGTACTCGATGAATTTCCATGCTGCATCTTCGTTAGCTTCGTTGCCTGTATCTGTAAGCCACAGGGATCCACCACCGATGATAACACCGCCTTCATCATTCTGCTCGATTCTCGGAAGATATCCTGTACCAACTTCGAACGGAGAAGAATCAACTGCATTTTTCAGGATAGCAGTAGACTCGATGATCATACCAACCTGTCCGGAGAAGAATGCTGTCTGAGTATCTGCTGTTGTTGTTCCGTAATCTTCGAAACATCCGGAATCATACAGCTTTTTCCACATATCAAATACTTTCAGGCCACCGCCGTTGGAATCAAAATCAACAGCTGTAACTGCCTCTTTACGTCCATTGTCATTGTTTCCGTATGTTACACCAAGTCCTGCAAGCTGCTGCTCAAAGAACCATCCGTAAATAGCCTGTGAATAACCAACCGGAGCTGCTCCGCTCTCTACGATCTTCTTGGCATCCTCAAGAACCTCATCATAAGTTGTCGGCGGAGTTTCAGGATCAAGTCCTGCTGCCTCAAATACGTCTTTGTTGTAATACAGCATAGGTGTGGATACGTTAAATGGCATTGAATACTGCTTGCCGTCTACGGTATAGTAACTGCTGATAACCCCCATAACAGAGCTCTTATCATAGCCTGTGCTTTCAAATTTGTCTTCTACAGGAATGACAGCACCACTGTCATACATGAACTTTGTTCCTACGTCATACATCTGGCAAACATCCGGAAGACCAGAGTCACTCTGCATAGCAGCTTTCAGTTTTGTGATGGTATCATCATAGGTTCCCTGATACTCAGCTTTAACCTCGATCTCATCCTGGGATGCGTTGAAATCATCCACGATCTGCTGAAGCACCTCACCGTTTGTGCCGCCCATTGCATGCCAGAATGTAAGTGTTGTTTTCTCAGCTGCACTTACTGAGCACGGAGCTGCCAGAGATGCAGCCATGATTCCTCCTAAAAGAATCGCCATCCATTTTTTGTTGTTCATATAGAAACCCTCCTTTTATAATGGTCCGACCCGCCCCAATACAAGTCGGACAAATTAACATTTTTGCTACTTGCTCTTATGTGATTGGATCAACCCTTAACAGCACCTGCTGTCAGACCACTGATCATCTGCTTCTGACCAATGATAAATACAAGGATCGACGGAATCAGGATAACCATAGCACCAGCCATAACCGGTCGGAAGTCTGTTGCCTCAGCCCCCTGAAGCATACCAAGACCGATCTGAACTGTTCTCATATTTACACTGTCAGTTACAAGCAGTGGCCACAGATAGTAATTCCAGCTCTGAAGGAATACATAGATGATCAGAGCACCCAGTGATGGTTTGATAAGCGGAACACCGATGGTATATAAGAATTTGAAATTTGTACATCCGTCAATCTCTGCCGCTTCATGGATCTCCTTCGGCAGTGTCAGGAATGCCTGGCGCATGTTGAATACTGCAAAAGCTGCTGCTGCATTAGGAAGGATCAGTGCTGCGTATGTATTACGGATACCCCAGTCAGCAATAGTCAGGTAGTTTGCGATGATGATCGCCTGGCTCGGGATCATCATGGTTGCCAGCATAATATAGAACAGGACCTTTTTGCCTTTGAACTCCATCATTGCAAAAGCATATGCTGCAAGAGCACCTGTGACAACCTGAGCAAATGTGATAACACCGGATACGATCAGTGAGTTCTTAATGAAGGTAAAGAACGGTGCAAGCTGAAATGCTCTTGTGTAGTTCTCGATAGTCAGATGGGATGGCCAGAACTTTCCGCCGTAGATCTCCTTCAGATCCATCATACTAACATTGAAACAGTAGATAACAGGAACAATAATAATAATTGCAAAAATAATATTCAGCGCATACATCGCCACTTTTACATATGGTTTTTCTTTCATCAGTAGGTCACCTTCTTTTCCAGTCTAAACTGCAGTGCAGTCAGGATGATCAAAATAACAAACAGAATTACGGATTCTGAACAGGCCACACCGAAACGGCTGTTGATAAATGCCTCCTGGTAAATCTCATACACGATAACGTTGGTACTCTCTGCCGGTCCGCCCTGGGTCATCATCTTGAACTCTGCGTATGCCTGTACGGAGTTGATGACATTGATGATGAGAAGGAAGAACAGTGTCGGAGAGATTGACGGAATCGTTACATGGCGGTGCTTCTGGAAGAAATTCGCTCCATCCAGGGCAACGCTCTCATAAAGCTCAGCCGGTACACTCTGGATCGCTGCAGTAAGGTAAATGAAATTCATACCGATCGCCATCCATACACTAACGATCGTAACTGCGATCAGTGCATATTTCTTATCTGTCAGCCATCCGATATGAGTTCCGAGCGCCCTGTTCAGGATACCCAGAGAGCTGTGGAAAATAAACATGAACACTACAGATGCCGCTGCTGCGGAAATAGCCATCGGAAGTGCATATACAGTACGGAAAAATCCCTTTGCCCTGATCTTCTCTGTACTGATGATCGCCAGTATAAAACCGAGCACAATAGAAAGGATAACTCGCATAACAGAGAATTTCAGTGTTGTCACCAAACTGTTAAGGAACGTTCCATCTGTAAAAATATTCGTATAGTTGTCAAGTCCTACATACTGTGCCACCTGACCAAGAGGTGTGGTTCTGGCAAAGCTCAGCTGGATCGTCTTAACGAACGGCCAGAATACAAACAGTATAAAAAGGATCATTACAGGAACCAGATAGAGATAAGGCTCCACTGTCCTGAAAAAAGATTTTTTACTTTTCATTGTATATCACCTGCTTTTCATAAATTTACGTACTACCGATCAGCTGCATCATCACGATATCTCTGTCCCCCTGACAGTGCTGATCATGTTGCTCATTACACATTCTGCTGAAAAACATTTCCGTTATATCTTCCAGCAATTACCCCAATACATTAAGCAAAACTCTCATTTACGTTCTGCTGTCAAAAATGCCCTCTCACTACCCTCCTTTGTATTTGCGCGTTTGTTATCTTTACCAACTTTTTACCAAATGATAACACATTTCTTGCATATAATCAACAGTTATTTCTCCATTTTTCAATATATCTTTATTTATTTTATACAATTATCATTTAATAACAATTATTTTTTTATCTATTTTATACAATTTACCGTACCTCAATAAGGCAATCCATTCTGATCACCTTCCATAAAAAACAGATAAAAAAATCGGCAGAAAATAACACATCCTTCGATGTATATCTTCTGCCGTTCTCTCTTCTCAATGGCATCATCTGTTTTTATACAAAACAGACACAATCTCAACTTGTTAATCCAGATTATACAGTAAAATCCACTATAAATCAAGACCAAACACGTATTTTTTATGCAAATCTTATAAATACTTTTTTCACAAGCAATCCATTTCATTACACGGAAATTGTCTTTAATTCACAGCTGTTGTGGAACAATTACACTTTTTTCTTCCTGTACCAGGATATTAAATACAAAACTATACCAAAAATTATCAAAAATGGAGCAACTGCCACCAAAACAGTTGTTAAAAGTATCACAATTAACGCTGCAATGGCGATCACGATTGCCTTCCCATACCATGTGCTCAGATCCAGTTTAAAGCTTCTTGCCTTTCCGGCACTGCTCTCCGTCCCATTATCCGCATAATCATCTGCACCGTAGCTCTCTTCAGAATAACCAGACTCATCATAAACAGCTGCACTGTCATCTGTATCGATCAAAGTCTTGGCGATCAGCCTGGGATCCCCCAGTTCTGCCAGAACATCTGATTCACTTCGACCGTTCCGGACCTGAGACTGAATGTAATCCTCATAATACCGCACATGAGCCGCAGCTCTCCCCTGGGTCATCTGTCCGGACAGCTGCCCCCGTAAAACCTCAAGAAACTCTCTTCTGCTCATAAATATGTCAAACCTTTCTTATGAAATATAATGAAAAAAACAAAACTCAAAACAACTCCAGAAACCTCACCTTGAAAACTTCTGCAAATTCTTTTTTATTACTCTCTTAAAATTTTTCTCATTATACCATAACCCATAAATTTAAATCAGAAACAAATCATAAAATTTTGATTAAAAAATAAAAAATCATAGTACAGCGCAAAGGGCGATTCATTTTCGGATGCCGCCAAAGCCGCATTCGGAAACGAATCGCCCTCCATGACGTTCGTTATGCCATCAAAAATCACTCAACATGAACAGCCCCTGTACTCCTGATATTCATCGGATAGACATTTTCCCTTCCAACATACTGAGCCATATAGTCCACATACGCATCTGCGTTCTCGATCGGAAGCACGCACATGATAACTCCTGCAAAACCACCACCATGAACTCTGCAGATACCAGCACCGATCTTATTCAGAAACAGCTTGGTAAGCGCCAGACTCAACGTGATCTTCTGCTCCTTGCAATTCTGCAGAGAATAACAGTTCTGCAGCCACTCCCAGGAAGAATTACCGGACTCCTCAAGAAGACGCAGGAATCCCTCACCGTCTTTATTCTCAACAGCCTTCACAGCATCTGCAACACGTCTGTTCTCTTCATAAAAATGCATCGCACGAAGAACAGCACGGTCATTCGGAATATCCTTCACATGTGCCAGAAGATTCTCCATATTGGACTCACAGAGAAGCTCTACGCCCATAGCCTTCGCAGCCTCACGCATCTCCATAGGAATAGAGGAATATTCCTCACTGAGATCTGCATGGCCCTTACCGGTATTTACGATCACAAGTCTGCAGCCCATATCCTCAAAGGAAAATGCGATCTTCTCACAGCTGATATTCTCTTTATCAGAGAAATCCAGAAGGATCGGGCCGCCGGCAGCACAAGCCATCTGGTCCATCAGACCGGAAGCCTTTTTCCAGTAAACATTCTCAGCATACTGACCTGCTCTCGCATACTCGCCATACTCCAGCTTACCTTCATTAAAGAAATAATTGGTGATCGCACATACAAGCATCTCAAAGGAAGCAGAAGAGCTTACACCTGCAGCGGCAATAACCTTGGTGGAAACATAAGCGTCAAATCCACCGGTAGCATAGCCTTTTTTCTGCATATACTCCATAATACCTGCAACAAGAGCATCTGTACCTTTTGTATAGGTTTCTGTGCTGAGCTTGTCAAGATCAACAACTACTTCCTGTTTGTAACCCTCACTGATCATATGGATCACATTGGTTCCGTTTGGATAAGCAGCACCGATGGTATCCAGATCGATACTTGCCGCAATGATCTGACCGCCGTTATGATCAACATGGTTGCCAATGATCTCCGTACGGCCCGGAGCAGTAAAAAACTCTGCCTTGTCATGATGATATTTCTTCTCGAAATTCACAGCAAGATTGGTATAACGGGCGCTGCTCTCCTCTGTTTCACCATAGATTTTTTTCAGCACGTCTGCTGCCGGAATTTTAATTGTTCCCATTTTTTCTTCCTCCTGTTATATAGTTTACACCCCAGATCCGGAAGAACCTGAAAAGATCTTCCGCTCTGTCACGCTTCATGGTTACTGTTCACTCCGTTCTCAGCAACACACTTCGCAATGCGCAGAATATCACCAGTGAATAGTAACGCTTCATGTACTTTTATTATAACAGTCCCGTCTTTTCTGTCCATAACAATTTTGTGTAAAAACCGTATTATTTTGTGGTGATCCCGGAATATCCCTTTGCATTTTCTGCCTTTTCTGATAAAATAAATTCCACTATGAAAAGCAGATATACACTTCAGGATCCGCGCACAGAAGGAAGGAGGTAACACCTTGCAGATCATCACAGATCCCGCCGGAAAAGAACTGAAAAAACACGGAGACAGCTCCTTCCCATTCCTGGTAAGCTACGAGCGGCTTTCCGGCTATGAGACCGGTTCCTTTCTGTGGCACTGGCATCCGGAGATCGAGCTTACCTATATCGAAAAGGGCGAAATGCTCTACAAGATCAATCAGAATACCTTTCACCTGAAAGAGGGACAGGCAATCTTTGGCAATGCCAATGCCCTTCATGCCGGACATATGTATCAGGATCAGGACTGTCAGTATATCCCCATAACCTTTGACCCCAAACTGATCTACGGATTTTCGGGAAGCCTTCTTTTCCAGAAATATACAGAACCGATCCTCCGAAGCTTTTCCCTGTCCGCCGTACCGCTTGATCTATCCTGCAAATGGCACTCCGAGGCCATAAAAGATATCCGTGACATCATCGACCTGGACAGTAGCCGGGAACCCATGTATGAATTTGAGATCATCGCCAGACTGCAGCACTTCTGGAAGATCTTGTATGAAAATACGATCTCCCGGACAACTCTTCCATCCGGTCAGGATGAAGAAAACTACCGCCGCATCCGTCAGATCATGTCCTATATCGCAGAACACTACTCTGAAAAGATCCTCCTGAATGATGTTGCAGACCTGATCCACTTAAGTCCCAGCGAATGCAGCCGGCTTTTCAAAAAATGCATGAATATCACTCTCTTCGGATACATCCAGGAATACCGCATTGAACGCAGCCTGGAATATCTGGAAAATCCCTCCTGTTCTATTACGGAATCAGGACTGCTGTCCGGTTTTTCGGACTCTAATTATTACACAAAGGTCTTTACGAAAATCAAGGGCTGTACACCAAGACAGTACAGAAAAAATCAGGAGCTGTGACATGCTCCTGATTTTTAACCATTTAGTGCTCCATACCTATGAAGCAGAACAATATTTATCCGTGAAAATGGCTGTTATCTGAACAGCTCTTTCATTGCCGGATACAGTTTGCGGAATTTCCGGTATTTTTCTTCATATTTTGCAACCAGCTCCGGTTCCGGTTCTACCGTATCTACTACCCTGACCAGCTTATTACAGATCGTTTCCACATCCGGGTATTCACCGCAGCCTACTGCTGCCAGCATTGCACCGCCCATGGACGGACCTTCCTCATTCTCCGGCACATCCACCTTCAGGTTCATCACATTTGCAATGATCTTTTTCCAAAGAGGGCTCTTGGCTCCGCCGCCGCAGATCTTGGTGCGCTCAATATGGATCCCGAGGCTTCTTGCAACCTCAAGGGAATCTCGAAGTCCGAAAGCAACTCCTTCCAGAACAGCCTGTGTCATATCTGCTCTCGTGGTATCCATGGACATTCCGAAAAATACGCCTCTTGCATCCGGGTTGTTATGCGGAGATCTCTCTCCCATCAGATACGGAAGGAAAAACACCTGATTTTCGCCAAGCTTTTGGATCGGTGCCTGCTCTGCCGCAAAATCCTTTGTCTTAAGGATCTCCTCTGACCACCATTTGTTGCAGGAAGCAGCACTTAACATGCATCCCATCAGATGATAGCTTCCATCTGCATGGTCAAAGGAATGCAGTGCATTGTTTTCATCCACTCCGAAATCTTTGCTGGAAATAAAGATCGTACCGGATGTTCCAAGGGAAATGTTGCACTGGCCATCGCCAACCGTTCCTGTTCCCACAGCTGCCGCAGCATTGTCGCCTGCACCTGCTACAACCTTCACATCTTCTGAGAAGCCAAGCTCTTTTGCAACTTCCGCTTTCAGGTTTCCGACTACCTGCCAGCTCTCGTACAGCTTCGGAAGCTGTTCCTCTGTGATATGGCAGATCTCAAGCATTTCCTTTGACCAACAGCGGTTCTTCACATCCAGAAGAAGCATACCGGAAGCATCGGATACATCTGTGCAGAAGGATCCGCTTAAGCGATAGGCAAGATAATCCTTCGGAAGCATGATCTTTACCACTTTTTTAAAATTCTCAGGCTCATGCTTCTGCATCCAGAGGATCTTTGGTGCAGTGAAGCCTGCAAATGCAATGTTTGCGGTATACTGAGAAAGTTTTTCCTTTCCGATAACCGTATTAAGATATTCCGTCTCCTCACCGGTACGGCCGTCATTCCAGAGAATCGCCGGACGGATCACATTGTCATCTTTATCCAGAGTTACAAGACCGTGCATCTGACCGCCAAAACCGATTCCTGCTACTTCTTTGCGGTCAATCCCTTCTGTGAGCTCTTTGATCCCTTCCATGCTCTGGGCGAACCAGTCCTCCGGATTCTGCTCAGACCAGCCCGGATGGGGAAAGAACAACGGATATTCTTTTGATACGATGTTGCAGATCTTTCCGGATCCTTCCATAAGAAGAAGCTTTACAGCGGAAGTTCCAAGATCAACGCCAATATAATACATAGTGATTTTTCCTCCTGTAAATACAGAAACCGCAGCTCTCAGTTCGCAGCGCCTGCACGCCTGAGAGCCCGCGGTTTCTGAATCGTATTTAACCAAATCAAGAAAGTCCCCTGCGGGGTTACGAAAAGCAATAAGCAGCGAGTGGAGACTTGCTTGTATCAGGCAGCACGTACGGATGATCTTACCTGCCTGTTTTAATTATCTCCAAGGATTCTCTGTCGGATATCTCACGCCTGCCGGCTGATTGTAACCGATCTCTTCAACCGGTACACCAATGTATTTGAACACCTCGAAGAGAGCTTTTCCGTGATGTCCGAATGCTACAGCACCGTGATGCGGGAATCCTCCCTCGATCAGCACGTGACGGTAGAAACGTCCCATCTCCGGAATTGCAAATACACCGATAGCACCGAAGGAACGTGTTGCAACCGGAAGAACCTCGCCGTGTGCGATATATGCGCGAAGCTTGTTGTCCGCTGTACTCTGCAGACGATAGAAGGTGATATCTCCAGGCTTGATATCTCCCTCAAGAGTTCCGTTTGTAACCTCGATTGGAAGGGATCTTGCCATGATCATCTGATATTTCATCTCACAGAAGGACAGCTTGCTGGATGCTGTGTTTCCACAATGGAATCCCATAAAGGTATCCTGAAGCGTATAGTTGAATTTTCCTTCGATAGATTCTTTGTACATATCCTTCGGAACGGAATTGTTGATATCAAGAAGTGTAACGATATCATCACTTACTACCTGTCCGATAAACTCACTTAATGTACCATAGATATCAACCTCACAGGATACCGGAATGCCCTGTGCTGTCAGACGACTGTTTACATAACATGGAACAAATCCAAACTGTGTCTGGAATGCAGGCCAGCATTTTCCTGTCAGTGTTACATATTTACGATATCCTTTGTGATCTCTTACCCAGTCCTTCAGAGTCAGCTCGTACTGTGCAAGCTTCGGAAGGATCTCAGGTTTCTTGTTTCCCGCACCAAGCTCTTCTTCCATCTCTTTTACGATCGCCGGGATCCTTTCATCACCTTCATGCTTGTTGAATGCCTCGAAAAGATCCAGCTCTGAGTTCTCCTCGATCTCAACGCCAAGGTTGTAAAGCTGTTTGATCGGTGCATTGCAGGCAAGGAAGTTTGTAGGACGCGGTCCGAAGCTGATGATCTTCAGGTTGCTCAATCCCTCGATCGCTCTTGCGATAGGAAGGAATTCATGGATCATATCTGCGCAGTCCTCTGCATCACCTACCGGATACTCCGGAATATAGGCTTTTACATTACGAAGCTGCAGATTATAGCTTGCATTCAGCATACCGCAGTAAGCATCTCCACGTCCCTGGCAGAGATTATCCTGTGTTTCCTCAGCTGCTGCGATAAACATCTTCGGTCCCTCGAAATGCTTTGCAAGAAGGGTCTCAGAAATCTCCGGTCCGAAGTTTCCAAGATATACACAGAGTGCGTTACAGCCTGCTTTTTTGATATCCTCCAGAGCCTGGACCATATGGATCTCACTCTCTACGATACAGACCGGACATTCGTAGATATCCTTTGCATCGTATTTCTTTGTGTAAGCGTCTACAAGAGCTTTTCTCCTGTTTACGGAAAGGCTTTCCGGAAAACAATCTCTGCTGACTGCAACGATTCCGATCTTAACTTCTGGCATGTTGTTCATAATCTTCATTCTCCTTTTTATATCCGGCAGATTTTCCACCGGTGATATTATTGTTCGTTTTTATATCCCACTGCACAGCACTTCACCGTGAAATCAGTCAAGTGTGATATTTTCACCCTTCAATCCGTTGAATGCGCCTTCGATCTTCGCATCCTCATGAGCGATAAGCCATTTATTCCGGGCTGTCATCAGACCGTCCTCTCCGTCCCCGGGCACCGGGAAATCAATCTCTGTGTTGGTTCCTCTCGGAAGAACAACTACACACTGAAATCCGCTCTCATTCACATGACACGGTGCATAGTGGAGAGTTGTGGCATAAACCTCGATCCCGGTTCCTGCCGGTACCAGAAATGCCTCCACCTTTGAGGTATCGTATGTAAGATCCTCTTCTATATCCTGCTGATGTCCGATAAGCAGTACAAGATCTGTCACTGCTACATTGATCTCGGAATTCCGATGATATTCCAGGGCATTCAGCTTTTTGTTATGACCATTGCAATATCCGATCTGGACAGGTAATCCACCAAACGCTCTGTTTTTCAGTTCCTTTTCCACATCGAGAGCTTCCAGCTCCTCTGCTGACGGAACATATACCACATCCTCCGGGACCGGTGTATGCTTCATCTCCTTCAGAAGCGGACCGAAATTGTATCCCTCCAGAACCTTTCCGTATCTGCGGAAAGCCGGATCTGTTACTTTCTGAATTTTCACGATTTAACCCTCCTTACAAAATTACTGTTTCACAGCTTCTCTGCATCTTCGTTTTGAACTGAAAAAAGCATACCACATCATGGTATGCTTTTCGCCGCTTTTCTTGACTCATTCATAGCACTTTTTTGACATTTTTATGATTCTGACGCTCCACTCTTCCCGGCAGGATCCCGTAACGCTTTACAAATTCCCTGGAAAAAGCCCTGCTGCTTGCAAACCCGTTGTCAAGTGCGATGGAGCTGATGGTATGATCTGTATTCAAAAGCTCCTTATAGGCGTATGCCATGCGGATATCCTGTAAATATGTCTTAAAATTGACCTTCGCATATTTTCGGAACATCCTTGACAGATATGCATCGGAATATCCGAACATGGCTGCAAGTCCGGAAAGCCTGAGATCCTCCTTGTAATGCTCCCGCATATAAGTGGTTATTTTTGACAAAGCATCCAATCTGCGGCTGATCTTCAGCGCATTCTCCTCCACCTCTGTTTCCCTGTATGCGGAAACCATAAGATAAAGGACTTCATAGAACACTGCCCTGATACGGAATTCGTACCCCGTTTCCCCGGATACGTACACCCGGTACATCTCCCGGATCAGAGAAACCATCCGCCTGTCTGTTTCCTCAGACTCTTCGTTTCTGCTCTGAAAACGGATAAATCTCTGAGCGGTAAAATAATCCGAAAACTGCTTCAGCGGGATCTGCAGTACGATGGTCTCATTACGTACTGGCGCCTGAATAGAATGTACTTCATTGGAATTAATGATCAGAAACTCCCCTGCCTTCAGAGGATACTCTTTCTCATCGATATAGAAATAAAGGCTCCCCTCCATCACCGCAAAGATCTCGATCGAAGTATGCCAGTGTTTTTCCCTTACATAATTTCCGTTTCTTCCTTCAAAAAGAAAAAGCTTAAAAGGAAATCCCTCATTGGGAATGATCAATTCATGCTGAAACTCCATGCTCCTTCTCCCTTTCCTGCTGTCCGGTCTGGACCCGGCGCATCATACTTCCGTAAAAAGCCGCCAGGATCTGCTGAAATAACGTTCCGATCATAACCGGAAATAATGTTTCCGCCGGAAAATACGCTCCCGCGATCACCGCACCGGCGCTGATGTTCCGCATTCCGGAACCATAGATCATGGAAACCGTTGCCTCTTTATTCTGCCTTGTAAGAATGGCAATGATCCAGCCGATGGCATATCCCCCGGCTGCCAGGACCAGGATCGCTGCTGCTACCTCCAGCCGTTCTCCGTTAAGATGCTTCATATAAGGAGAAACCTTGGAGGAATTGGAGGTTACCACAAAGATCAGGCACATTTTTGAAAAAGGCGCCAGCTTTTTCGGCCAGGTCTCCTTAACCTTTCCATGGCTGACTTCATTAAGGCACATGGCAAGAACTGCCGGCAGAGCGATCATGAAAACCAGCTCCTTCATCATTCCCACAGTATCCATTTTTACGCTGGAGCCCACCAGGAGCTTCAATACTGTCGGGATCAGAAAGGGAGCCAGGATCGTATCGATCACAACCAGCGAAAGTGACAGCGGACTGTTTCCATTATAAATGGATACCCACATCAGACTGATCACCGCTGCAGGTACGGAAAATTCCAGCACCATTCCTGTGATATAATTCATATTGCCCGGGAACAGAAGATGTCCCAGACCGCAGGCGGCCACTGGTCCCAGCACATGAAGGATCAGCAGCATCAGGATCAGCGGAAGCGGCCGCTTAAACACATCTGCTACATCACGGAATCTGGATTTCAGCGCACCGATAAAGGTCATAAATGCAAAAGCATACGTCACATAGGGCACGCCATGCTTTGCAATATCCGGAAACAGTACCCCTGTAAGCAGACAGGCCGGCGTCACAAAAGCCATCCATTTCTCCATAAAGCTGTTAAATTTTTCCAGCATATCACACCTCTTGTTTGTCTTTTTTTACAGTTTATCACAAAAAAACAGCGGTGCAAGAAAAAAATTCCCTGTTTTATAGCCGATTCCGGACAAATATGATATGATAGTACCCATCCAAAAGCAACCTGAAACCAGGGCGGACTACAGATGACCGCCAAAATGATCATTTTTTATGATCTGGAAAACGAGGCAAAAAATGATTTCTTTAATTATACCATGCTTCAATGAGGAAGAATCCCTTCCGCTTTTTTACCCGGAAGCCACTTCTGTCCTCAGGCAAATGAACTGTGATTATGAGCTGATCTTTGTGAATGACGGTTCCAGAGACAGAACCCTTGAGATTTTAAAAGAGCTTTCCGAAAAGGATCCTCATGTGATCTATCTTTCTTTTTCCAGAAACTTCGGAAAGGAAGCTGCCATGTATGCAGGCTTCTGCAATGCCGGCGGCGATTATGTAGCAGTAATGGACGCTGATCTTCAGGATCCGCCGTCCCTTCTCCCGGAAATGCTGGAGAAGCTGGAATCCGGAGAATATGACAGCGTTGCCACCAGACGTGTCAGCCGTGACGGAGAGCCACCTATCCGGAGCTTTTTTGCCCGGAAATTTTATCAGCTGATCAATAAGATCTCGGATGCAGATATTGTGGACGGCGCCAGAGACTTCCGTCTGATGAAGCGCAGTATGGTGGATGCCATCGTCTCCATGAGTGAGTACAACCGCTTCTCCAAGGGAATCTTCGGCTGGATCGGTTTCCGCACCTGCTGGCTCCCCTACAAAAATATCGAACGCGTAGCCGGTGAGACCAAATGGAACTTCTGGAAGCTGTTTAAATACGCCGTCAGCGGCATCATCAATTTTTCTCAGGTACCGCTGACCATCGCCTCCTGGTTCGGAACGACCATGACCGGTTTTTCCTTTCTGGTCCTGGTAGCCATCATCGTCCGAAAGCTGATCTTCGATGATCCGGTCCCAGGCTGGGCTTCCACCATCTGTGTCATCATCTTCATCGGCGGCCTGCAGCTTTTCTGCCTGGGTATCATGGGACAATACATAGCCAAAACCTATATGGAGGTCAAGCAGCGCCCCCATTACATCATAGCAGAGTCCAACAAAAAGGACTTTACACCCATACGTTGATTTTTTATTCTGTCGGAAGCTCGACCACCTGATATTCGTGGCCCAGCGCCGGCAGGATTTTTTCTTTTACATCACCGGTCTTCATCAACAGAGTGGAAGTATTGATACACGGATGGCATCCGAAATATTCTTCATCCAGGACTTCTTTATCGATCACCAGGTGTACCTTCTTTTCTTTATCAAAGATCAGTCCCATCAGACTTAAGGACCCTGGGGTAATGTTCAGATATTCCTCCATCTGCTCTCCGTCTGCAAAGGAAAGTCTGGCTGTTCCGATCTGTTTGGACAGAAATTTTGTTTTAAACGGCTTCTCTCCAGGCATCAGCAGAAGATAGAAATCTGTTTTCTGTCGGTTGCAGAGAAAAAGATTTTTGCATATCTGCGCTCCCAGAAGCTGATCCACTGCCTCGCAGGCCTCCATGGTCATCAGCGCCTCATGATCTGCTCTTTTATATTCAATCCCAAGACTGTCCAGAAAATCGTACACTGCGATTTCCTTCTCCAGACGGCCCTCGGTATTCTCCGGTCTTCCTGTATAGATCGTTTTGTCAATTCTTGGTTCTTCCATGGTGTCTCCTCCGTTATTTTTACATTCTCATATGTGCAAGTCTTAGTCGCAGCATATTACGCTTTGCTGTTTCACCCGTAACCTGCCGATTTGTTTAATCATAGCACACCTGTAGCAAATAAGATACTCCGGAGTTCCGTCTGACTATTGACGATATCAGCCTCGGATGCTATACTCTCAGGCAGAAAGGGAATGAAGTTCTCCCCCGATTTTTATCGAAACCGCCAATGAGCTGATGACTTCTGTGCAATGCACGGGGTTACCAGCTTTTTTTGATGGATTTTTAAGATCCGGGAGATTGAAAGGAGTTACTATGACAAAAGAAACTATCCAAAAAGAACATCGGATCCTACAGCTGAAATATGCTGTCCTTGCAGTGGTCGTGGGAATCTGCGTCGGGATCGTAGATACCATCTTCGGCCGGGGCCTGCTGGCGATCTCTGATCTTCGCACCGCACACTGGCGATATCTGCTGCCCTTCCTGCCTCTGGCCGGACTTCTTATTGTGTGGATGTATCATCATTTCAGCACCTTAAGCTTAAAGGGCATGTCCCTGATCTTCGAAACCGGGCAGAAAAAAAGAGACCAGATTCCTCTGGCCCTTGTCCCTCTGGTAATGATCGGCACCTGGATCACTCATCTCTTCGGAGGAAGTGCCGGTCGTGAAGGTGTTGCCGTGCAGATCGGTGCTACACTCTCTCACGAGGCAGGACGCAGGCTGCATATCCGGGAAAATAAGCCTGTCATGCTGATCACCGGTATGGCTGCCGGTTTTGGCGGTCTGTTCCAGACGCCGTTAGCCGCTGTATTTTTTGCCATGGAGGTGATCGTTGCCGGATATCTTGAGTACGATGCGCTGCTGCCGGCACTTATTGCCGCATATACAGCCTCCTTCACCTCTCATTTCCTGGGACTGGAAAAATTTGCTGTGGATATCCAGGACACCTGGACTGTGACCGATCTCCGAAGCATGATCTCTCTCATTGCTCTCGGACTTGCCTTTGGTCTTGCCGGACGATGCTTTTCCGTACTTCTTCAGAAAGCAAAGAAATTATTCGGGAAAAAAATTTCAAATCCGCTGATCCGCATCGGTGTCATGGCCATTCCACTGGCAGCTCTGCTGTTTGTGAGCTATGGCGGACGCTACACAGGTCTTGGAACCAATCTCATCTCCGCTTCCTTTGCCGGAGAAACGATCTACGGATATGACTGGATTCTGAAGCTTCTGTTTACTGTATTTACACTTGCCATCGGTTTTCAAGGCGGCGAAGTGACACCACTGTTCTCCATCGGCGCTTCCCTTGGAGTCGTCCTAGGTTCCATCCTCGGGATCCCTCCCATTATCTGCGGGGCACTTGGCTACGCCGCAGTATTCGGCAGCGCCACCAACACCCTCATCGCCCCGATCCTCATCGGCCTGGAAGTCTTCGGCACCCGAAACACCATCCCCCTTATCCTGGTATGCATCCTCGCTTATCTGGTCAATGGAAATCACTCCATTTATGGAGCACAGCAGAAGGCACTTTGCAGGTTTAAGGAGTAGATATGTACATATTTTTTATTCGGTCATGACTGACTCGGTTGTGGCCGAATAAAAAGCGGTACTTTTTTAGATTTTTTCTTGCATACGAGAGCAACTGCCAATGCAATAAACATTAATA
>NZ_JANFYP010000080.1:0-1237 GCF_024460535.1 Blautia sp. MSK.18.38
GCGGATGCTATGAATTTATCATGCAGCTTGAGAACGGATTTGATACGGTTGTAGGGGGTGCAGGAGGACATCTGTCAGGAGGCGAGAGACAGCGTATCTCCATTGCAAGAGCGATGCTGAAGGATGCTCCGATCGTGATCCTTGATGAGGCAACTGCTTACACGGATCCGGAAAACGAGGCGATTCTGCAGAATTCTATCGCAAAACTGGTAGCAGGGAAAACACTGATCGTAATTGCACACAGGCTATCTACCATTAAGGACAGTGATCAGATTTTTGTTGTAAATGATGGAAATGTAACAGCACATGGCACACATGAGGAACTTCTGGTGTCATGCCCGCTTTATAAGGAAATGTGGAATGCCCATATTTCTGTAAAAGATACGGTGAAGGAGGGAGAATGATATGTTTGGGATTCTGGCAAAATTCTTTCGTTTTTCAGGCAGGGAAAATGGCAATAAATTTAAACTGTCGATAGTGATCGGACTCATAGAGGCTCTTGCCTCAGCAATGAAGATTCCGGCTATTATGTACATACTGATTGGTCTGCTGAGTGGGAAACCGACAGGAAAATATATTGGAGGCTCCGTTGCGATTATGGTTCTTGCAATTGTAGTCGACGTAATCTGCAAGAGATACTCTACAGTGCTTCAGACAGAGGGAGGATATAATGCAAGTGCTTTTATGAGAATCAAGATTGCAGAACATCTGCGTTATTTGCCGATGGGATATTTTAATGCCAACAGCATCGGGGAAATTTCTTCTATTACGACGAATACAATGGAAACACTTGGCGATGTAGCTGCGAGAGTGGTTATGCTGACCATGCAGGGAATTCTGGAAACATCCATGATCATTCTTATGCTGTTTCTTTTTGACTGGAGAATCGGACTGATAGCTGCAGCAGGAGTACTTATTTTCTTTGGGGTCAATTCTGTGATGCAGAATGCGGGTAAAAAAGATTCAGAGCAAAAAGTGGTATGCGATACGGAGCTTGTAAACCAGATCATGGAGTATCTGCAGGGAATATCAGAAGTTAAATCATATAACTTGCTTGGGAAACAGGCGAAAAGATTAAATGATGCAAATGAAGCATGTGAAAAGATCAATACAAAGATGGAAATGCTGTTTGTGCCCTATCATTTTCTGCAAAGTGTGATAACTAAAATTACAGGTGCTGTGATCGTAGCATGCAGTGCATATTTTTATATTAATGGAACTATGAGTGCGGTCTATG
>NZ_JANFYP010000081.1:0-1156 GCF_024460535.1 Blautia sp. MSK.18.38
CAGGATAAGAAAAACCCTGACCGTCATGGAATCCGTATCCCTGTATTAGACGAAAGTGCTGCTGTCATCATTTATTTTGGAGAATCCATCAAAAAAACACTGTCAGTAAATCTTCTATTGCTTTTTGTACTTTCGCAAGGAGTATATGTTGGACTTAGATGTTATTTGAAAAATCAGTTAAATACCAAGCTATATTGATCAAAATATGATAAAAAACGTATAAAAGCAGGGGATAAAAACACACATCGTCCCCTGCTATTATATTATCCTTTTCCAATTTCTAGTAGGATATGCCTGTTTCATTATGCTTTTTTAAAAGCCTTAGTTTGAATGCTTTACTGTATTTCTTCCTAGACATAAATATGCTCCACATGGTACATAAAAAAGGACATGGCAATACCTCCTTGATACCACCGTATCCTTGAAAAAGGGCGACTTTAACACACCCTCCGTATTCTCATTTTTACAAAAGAAAACGGCGGTTTTGATTGTTATTTCAAAACCGCCGTTAAAATGGCATGAGAACTTTCTACTTCATAAGCGGTTTTTTTTCATGCTTATGAAGTAGAGAATTTTTACCTTATCGTAAATTCGCAAGATAAATTATATGTATCGTAATCCCAATCTCTTTCACTTTCAAAGAACGCAAATTGTTTAATCAAACGATAGTGTCCAGCAGGCAATTCTCCATAAAAACTTTTAACATCAATTTCTAATGTTAATCGTTCGTTAGGCTTAATAAAGCAATCCTTTTCATTGCTCTTTGAGGGGTCATCAAGCTGTTTAAGTTGATACCAAGTGCCGGATTGTTCAGCTTCTATTTCAAAATAATCTGGTGAATATTGGTATTCTTTATCAGAAGTATTTTCTATTAGAAATGAAAGGTGCTTTAAGTCTAAATCCTTTTCTGTACTCATTGAAATCTTCAAATCGCCCAAAGTGTCAAGCGCTTCTTCACTTCCATAAGGAGAAACCTCATATTCTTCGGAATAATCTTGTACTACATGATTATCACTGTCCTTTGCTTGACTACACCCAACAATACACACCAATAACAATAAGGTTAGAAACATACATATTATTTTTTTCATTTGTCCTTATCTCCTGGTATGATGTAGTCATAGACCAATAAGGTCATCCACATCATATTCTCTAA
>NZ_JANFYP010000082.1:0-950 GCF_024460535.1 Blautia sp. MSK.18.38
TTCCCTGATGTAGTATACTGAAAAAGAACAATTAGTTCATAAATACATATCCGTCGATATAAGAAAAAAGATGATAAATATAATGGAGTTAGACCATGAAAGATGCATTCTGGGGTCAGATCTTCGGTCTGCTCAGTGCAGGCGGAGCAACGATTGAAACGATACGGCAGTATATAGAAAGCCAGGGTGAGAAGAATGAACCGCGCCGTAAAAATAAGGATCTATCCAAATAAAGAGCAGAGAGTTCAGATAGAGCAAACAATCGGCTGCAGCCGCTTTATCTATAACCAGATGCTTGCAGATAAGATCAGCTATTACCAGAAAGAAAAAAAGATGCTCCGGAACACACCGGCCGGATATAAAAAGGAATATCCATGGCTGAAGGAGGTGGATTCCCTTGCCCTGGCGAATGCGCAGCTGCATCTGGAAAGTGCGTTCCGGAAGTTTTTTCGGGAACCAGCCTGCGGATTTCCACGTTATAAATCAAAGAAGCATGCAAGAAATTCATATACGACCAATGCACTAAACGGAAATATCCTTTTGCAGGATACCCATCTGAAACTTCCAAAGATGTCCGTCATAAGGATAAAACTTCACCGTCAGATTCCATCAGACTGGAAACTGAAGTCTGTAACTGTGAGCCGTGAGCCATCCGGGAAATATTTTGCCAGCCTTTTGTTCTGCTGTGAGAACCAAACAGTGGAAAAAAGACCGGCAGAGAGATTTCTTGGGATCGATTTTGCCATGCAGGGAATGTGTGTATTTTCTACAGGAGAAAGAGCCGGGTACCCTATGTTTTACAGAAAAGCAGAGAAAAAACTTGCAAGAGAACAGAGAAAGCTCTCCCACTGTGAAAAAGAAAGCCGGAACTATCAGAAACAGAAAAAAAGGGTAGCTTTATGTCATGAAAAGATAAAGAACCAGAGAAAAGATTTCCAGCATAAGCTCAG
>NZ_JANFYP010000083.1:0-936 GCF_024460535.1 Blautia sp. MSK.18.38
AAAAAAGAACACACAACACTCTGTATGTTCTCTTTCTGTATGTGAAGTCCAATATTATACTTTGAAGTAGCTATCCAATCCTTTGAACTCTTCCGCTTTCATTTCTTTTGTAACATCAGCATAGATGTTCAGTGTAGTTGAAATATCTGAATGTCCGAGTGCATCTTGAATGACCTTTATATTTACTCCAGCTTCACACATTCTTGTTGTAAATGTATGTCTAAGCGAGTGACAGCTAAAATGAGGAAGTAATACATCAGGTTCATCACTGTGCAAAAACTGCTCATCATTGCAATCACGGATAATTCTTCGTATTGCTTTGTTGAGTGTGGCTTGGTGCTGTGCCTGACCAAAACGATTGATGAAAATAAAATCTGTATATCCGTCAATCGTGACCTCGCAATGAAGTCCTAAATCTTCCTGCTTCTGTTTCTCATGTTCAAATGCTTCTTTCACAAAACCGAGCATTGGAACCTGCCTCATACTCGCCGGAGTCTTCGTTGTATTTACATTGAAATAACAGCCACTTTTACTTCCCTCGGTTCTGTGGTCATAATATACAAGAGTATGATTAACATCAATCATTCCACTTTCCATATCAATATCACACCATCTCAATCCAGTTACTTCCCCCACACGAAGTCCAGTTCCTATCATTACTGCAAAGACCGGATACCAGTGTTCATATACAGGGTGGGTTTTCAGGAAATTCAGAAATAGCTCCTGCTCCGGTTTCGTCAACGCTCTACGCTTTTCCGACTGAAAACAATGTGCTTTTTTCAATTCTCTCAACACATTATCTGACGGATTATTTCTGATAAAGTCATCATCGACAGCAATCTGTAAAACCTGATGAAGAACCGTATGTATATTATCAATCGTTGAAGGCTTCAAATTTCTTTCATCAACAAGATAATTGTAGTATTTCTTAATATC
>NZ_JANFYP010000084.1:0-798 GCF_024460535.1 Blautia sp. MSK.18.38
ACCTTGATATAGCCCCCTTGCCTTGTTACAATCTCACGAGCCAAATACAAACCTATTCCCACACCCTGTTGATCGTGTACTTCTTCCTCACGATAGAAGCGCCGAAAGATGGCAGCCTGATTGCTTTCTGAAATGCCCCTGCCGGTGTCGGTCACTTTGACCTCTACGTACATTTCCCACTGAACCACTGATACAGAAATCTTTCCACCTGACGGAGTGTATTTTACTGCATTGTCCAGCAGATTGAAAAGGGCTTCGCTTGTCCACTTGCTGTCATGGGAGATTATCAAATTTTCCGGGCAATCCACGGATACAGCAATTTCTTTTTTCTCTGCGGCATATACAATACTGCTCATAGCTTGTGCAAGCGTATGGAATAAGCTGCTGTCTTTCTTTTCTAATCGTATTGCTCCGGTTTCTAACCGGGATGTTTTAACCAGTGCTTGGAACAGAAAATCCAGTTTATCAGTCTGACTGCGTATGCCTTGCAAAAAGTCCATCCGTTCTTCTTCTGAAACAGGCTTTGTTAAAAGTGTGTCCGTTACCATTTGCAAATTGCTGACAGGCGTTTTGACTTGATGCGAAATATCAGAAATCAGCATTTGAAGCTCCTGTCGTTCCATGTCTACCTTGTGCCGATTTTCCTGCATAATCTCATACAACCGGATTAAGCGGTGGTTGATACGGGCAAAAAGAGTTTCACTATCATTTGACTTTTGTAATTCCTCGTTTCCATCAATCATGTTGTCCAGCGTCCGGCACAAATTAGAAGTAAAATGAGAAAGGCGTTTTCCAAAA
>NZ_JANFYP010000085.1:0-640 GCF_024460535.1 Blautia sp. MSK.18.38
CTGGTGCAGTGGATTATATCACGAAACCTTTTTCGATTAGTGCTTTGCAGCGAAAGATCAAAGCCATGTTCGCTATGTTGGAACATCACAAACCAGCTAAGGATATTTACGAGGATGGTAGCCTGTTTCTGGATTTTTCGGAACAATTTGCAAGTTTGAACGGGAAACCATTAGCGCTTTCTGCGATGGAATATAAAATGCTGAACCTATTTCTTAAAAATCCGAAGCAGGTACTTACCCGCCAACAACTTTTGGAAAGGCTGTGGGACATTGATGAAAAATATGTAGATGAACATACCCTTACTACTTCTATCAGCCGCATTCGCAGTAAGATTGAAGCGGATGGCGACACATATATCAAAACGGTTTACGGTATGGGGTATCAATGGACAGGAGGCGAAAAGAAATGAAACTGAATAACCTTTCTGCTAAGAAAATTTGTAGACTGATTAGTGCTGGCATGGTTTTCTCTATGCTGGTAATTACCGGTATTCTCGGCGGTATAATGCAGGATATACGAATTTTCATAGCAGGTGGAACATTGACACTCTGTGCATTTTTCTGGATTTGGCTATTGGTGCTGTCTTTTGGAAAACGCCTTTCTCATTTTACTTCTAATTTGTGCCGGACGCTGGACAAC
>NZ_JANFYP010000086.1:0-640 GCF_024460535.1 Blautia sp. MSK.18.38
CTGGTGCAGTGGATTATATCACGAAACCTTTTTCGATTAGTGCTTTGCAGCGAAAAATCAAAGCCATGTTCGCTATGTTGGAGCATCACAAACCAGCTAAGGATATTTACGAGGATGGTAGCTTGTTTCTGGATTTTTCGGAACAATTTGCAAGTTTGAACGGGAAACCATTAGCACTTTCTGCGATGGAATATAAAATGTTGAACCTATTTCTTAAAAATCCGAAGCAGGTACTTACTCGCCAACAATTTTTAGAAAAACTGTGGGATGTTGATGAAAAATATGTAGATGAACATACCCTTACTACTTCTATCAGCCGTATTCGCAGTAAGATTGAAGCGGATGGCGACACATATATCAAAACGGTTTATGGTATGGGGTATCAATGGACAGGAGGCGAAAAGAAATGAATCTGAATAACCTTTCTGCTAAGAAAATTTGTAGACTGGTTAGTGCTGGCATGGTTTTCTCTATGCTGGTAATTACCGGTATTTTCGGCGGTATAATGCAGGATATACGAATTTTTATAGTGGGTGGAACATTGACACTCTGTGCGTTTTTCTGGATTTGGCTATTGGTGCTGATTTTTGGAAAACGCCTTTCTCATTTTACTTCTAATTTGTGCCGGACGCTGGACAAC
>NZ_JANFYP010000087.1:0-637 GCF_024460535.1 Blautia sp. MSK.18.38
TTTTTAGATTTTTTCTTGCATACGAGAGCAACTGCCAATGCAATAAACATTAATATTGTTATAACTCTTTCGAAAATGCTCAATATCAGATTCGCCATATGATTCCTTTCTTCAGCTATTAATGGATTCTATCTCCGAATCATCATATATTTTCTTTAACTCTTTTCTCATTTCCTTATTGATACTTATATATTTTGAATCATTATCAGCCCATTTTACTTTCAGGATATCGTGTTTGCGTATATATAATACAGGCAGCCGGCTTCTGTGCTTATCCATAAAGATTCCCTGGCTTTCATAAAAAATTTCCTGCAGATAATCATTCATTTCATCTACCTGGATTACAAATGTAAAACGAATATCCTTCTTTTTTTCTTCTCTGCTCATCTCATTGATCCAGAACTCTGCAAATTTATCATTTAACAACAAAACATCATTTCTATCCATATCTGTAATATCTATAAGCGCCCAGATATTCACCTGATTATTTCTATTTTTCTTAAAAAAACTTACTTTTCCTTTTTCGTCCAGTTCATATTCTGACTTTTTTTGGTACTGGTTATGTAAAAGCCCTTTTCCAAATACAACGTTTCGTTCTTCGACCTCTTCTGGAAAAGTTATTTTGATATCTATTAAC
>NZ_JANFYP010000088.1:0-563 GCF_024460535.1 Blautia sp. MSK.18.38
GCTTTCTTCGCCGCTTCCACCACTTCCTCATGACTTGCATCCTGACGTCCGAATTTAATATTATTCTCAATGGTGTCTGCGAACAAATACACCGACTGAAATACAAATGAAAAATTACGCATCAGACTGTTCATGCTGTAGTCTTTTACATTCACACCTCCAAGTGTCACTTCCCCGGAATCCACATCCCAGAACCTGGCAATCAGATTGCAAAGTGTTGATTTTCCTCCACCAGATGGTCCAACGATTGCTGTCGTCGTTTTCTGCGGAATAGAGAGCGATATATCATCAATGATCTTCCGTTTGTCATAAGAAAACGAAACATTAGAAAGTCTAATATCGTAATTTTCCGGCTGTATTTCTTTACCGTCGATATCCATGGTATCCAGCTCCAATATTGCATTTGCTTTATCTACACATACGCTTACCACATGTAAAAGAGATGAATAATTTCCTGCACATTCCAGACTGGCATAAAGCATAAATGCTGAGATTGTCATACCAATTGCATAGACCGCACTCATAGTTCCATTAATATAAAAATATGCACTGCATGCTACGAT
>NZ_JANFYP010000089.1:0-532 GCF_024460535.1 Blautia sp. MSK.18.38
ATGATTATGAGAAAAAGAAATTTGTTGCCAAAGCGGAAAATCTCACAGTCGGACAGCTTTTGGATGTGTGGGCAGAGGAGGAATTAAAAACAGGTACGCTCAGCAATGGTACGGTGGAGAATTACCTCGGAACAATCCGAAATATCAAGAAACACCCATTGGCAGAACGGAAACTGAAAAATGTAACCTCTGAACATTTGCAATCTTTCTTCGATTTGCTTTCCTTCGGGGGAGTTCATCCCGATGGAAAAGAGAGAAAGGGTTACAGCAAAGATTATATCCATTCTTTTTCCGCAGTCATGCAGCAGTCCTTCCGTTTTGCAGTATTTCCAAAACAGTATATTACGTTCAATCCCATGCAGTATATTAAACTGCGGTATCAGACGGACGAAGTTGATTTGTTTTCGGATGAGGACATGGACGGAAATATCCAACCAATTTCACGAGAAGATTATGAAAGACTGCTTGCGTATCTTCAAAAAAAGAACCCAGCCGCAATACTTCCAATCCAGATAGCCTATTATGCCGGGCT
>NZ_JANFYP010000009.1:0-125452 GCF_024460535.1 Blautia sp. MSK.18.38
TATCGCATCTGAAACGATGTTTTTAAGCAATCCGTCCCGAACGCTGCATCTAAAATCAGAATGTGTATCGTGATCCCGACAAGGAAAGTAACAACGAAAAGTGTAAATGCCGCCAGAATTTTGGTAATTGCTAATTGTTTATGCCCGTATTTGGTGGTTCGCAGGATGCTGTCACCGCCCGTTTGATATTCTCCGGCGAAAGTAGATGCTGCGATTGCCACACACAAAATAGCAAGGAACAAAATATAAAACTCAATATAATCAAATGCATCTTTTGAAATTCCAGAATGAAGATAAAATGGCGTATCAAGTTCTGAATATTTTTCAAGAGCTTTCTGCTGTGCGGTTTCGTTTTCTCTTTGCTCATTCCGCATGACATCCTGTAAATGTTCTGCGCACTTTTCATAATAGGCTCCGTCAATGTCATTCGGGTCAATATCCATTAAATCAGCACCAATGCCTGTTACTGGATCAGCAAACGCTTCGGACAGACCCATCAGCAAGTGACGGAACGGGACGATTTTTTCAATAAATACAGCCAGAGGAAAGCCCTCTTCCTCGACTGGCCCATATTCTCGAACGCAGCTTTGATAAGTTTCCAAAGCCGATTTGATCCTATCCGGGGTCACTTCACCAGCGGATGTTTTATATAAATCTTGTTTGTACTTGATAGCTGCCAAAGGATTGTATCAAGTGCCGCCCTAAATGTGTACCGCGATCTCCGGCAGCTTCCCGCGTCCATGCAAACTCAATATCGGCGGTTTCCAGCCCGCAGCCGAAAGAGGACGCAAGCAGCTTCCCGTCTGTCTTTTCGGGATTTAAGATATAGTCTATCGCAGCCTTTAAGGTTGATTTAATAGGGTGCGTCTTTGTAACCGCCATATCTCGTCCACCGCCTTTTTAATGTCCTCTATATCCTGCCTGTAAACCGTCCCCGTCGCATTGGCGCGTTTTGCAATTTGGTTGATGTTCCGGCTCACCGCTTGCAGTTCCCGGATATATGCTTTTGTGTCGCTTCGGTCAACGACAAGAATATACCCGTCTATCGCCATTTTACGGAAGTATGCCCCATACTGCTTTATGGGAAGCTGCTTCATCTTCTCGTCGATCAGCCGCTTTTCTTCTTCCGTAACGTAAAACTTCATCTGTATATTTCTCTTTCGGTTTTCCATTTCCGCACCGCCTTTCGGTATAAGGGTTTGGGATTATCCCAACAAGCATTTTCCGCAAACGGGTACTCGTTTGCTGTGCTTGCTATCTACTCCATACCCCCACCGAAAGGCGGTATTTGTTGCGCGTTCCTTTGATTTTGGACGCAAAAAAAGATTGCAGCCGCCATGCGCTGCAATCTCCCGATTTCTCATATTGTGAGGTTAATCCTCTGCTTTTTCGACTTCCGTTATCTCCCTTGCTGTTGCGGTTACAATCCGTATGCCTTTATCGCTCATACCGTCCAGCAGCGCGTCAAGCTGCCGCCGCCCGGTGGATTTCTCCGCATTGCTGTTCGGGAAGAAAAATTGATCTACCGAAATATGATACCGGGTTACAAGGTCATAGAATACCTGTAAACTCGGCTGTTGTCCCTTGTTCTCGATATTCGCAAGGTAGCGCGGGGAAATATATAACTCGTCGCTTACCTTTTTGCGGCTCTCGCCGTATTCATTTCTCGCGGCTTTTATAGCTGCCCCGAAAGCCTTAAAGTCGTACAATGGTACGGGTCTTTTTGCCATTTTCATTCACCCTGTTACATTTTACAGTTCACCTTTCTTTTTGGATATGTCCACACAATTCATATCATTAGGTTAAATACTTCCTGTTGTGTATTGACAGTAGACTGATTTTCTGATAAAATAAAATTTATGTAAAAGGAGGCGGCGTTTATGTTGCATAGCATGCGTATTAGATAAGCATTGAAAAAAAGGATTTTCCCATTTTCAACATGGGCTTTTTTGTCATGCTTATTTTGCGGATGCTATACAAAAAACTAACGACGTATAGATATAGTATAGACATAGTGCAAGCTATGCCTTAGTTTTGTTGTACTGCTCTGTGCATTATAAATGCAGGTCAATGCTCATGTTGAGGATTGACCTGCATTTTTTTGTGTAAAAAGGACGAGTGAAATATAATGCTTAAAAAATATTGGATAAAATGTCCGATTTGTAACGGAAAGACGAGAGTTCAAGTATTTCATAATACTGTATTAAAAGATTTTCCTCTTTTCTGCCCTAAATGCAAATTGACGCATATCATTGATGTAGAAAAATTAGAGATTGTAATCAAAAATACAGAAAAACAAACTTTTATTATTTAGAAGAAAGGATATAAAAATGAAACGTTTACCTAAATATACGCCTGCGGAAGTACGGAATGATCCATACGGATTTACTTACAAAGAAATGTCGGAAGTTATTGGCGAGAATGAAGCAAAAGCCTTATATGAAGAATTATATAAGCAATTACCACGCAAAAAAAATCTATCAATGTTGGTAAAAAATATTTGCAAAAGCAGTGATACTGAAAAGTATGTTTACGAACTGAAAGACAACAAATACATTGAAACGGTTTTTATCAAGCGGCGAGATGGTGGAACTGTTTGCGTGAGCACACAAGTCGGTTGTCCTGTTGGTTGTATTTTTTGTGAGTCCGGGCGAAATGGCTTTGTTCGTAATCTAACATCGTCAGAAATCGTACAACAGATTATATTGTTGCGTCGAAAAGTAAACCGTATCGTTTTTATGGGTATGGGAGAGCCTTTATTCAATTATGACAACTTGATAAAAGCAATCCATATTCTCCGAGATAGATATGGGCTCAACTTTCCAACCGACGGCATTACCATATCAACAGTTGGTCCGGTCGATCAATTAAAAAAATTGCGCGAGGAACATCTTAAAATTCAGTTGACAATATCTTTACACGCAGCAACACAATCTGCAAGAAATCGTATTATTCCTCACATGCGCATATATGCTATTGAAGATGTTGTTAAGCAAGCCTTATCCTATTCTGAAAGGCATAATCGCAAAATTGTCTTTGCGTATTTGCTTTTACCGGGTATAAATGACCGGCCCTCAGATGTAAGACAACTTGCAAAATGGTTTCGGGGCAAAAAAGTTATGATTAACGTGTTACAATACAACCCAACAAGCAATTCAAGAATTAAAGCACCACAGAAACGGGAAATAGTTGCATTCAAACATCAATTAGAGCAAGCAGGACTTGAAGTTACTATGAGAGTTTCTCATGGCAGAGAGATTAACGCGGCTTGTGGACAGTTAGCTAACACATATAATAAATTCAAAAAAAAATGATTAAAAGTGCCAGACGCATAGACGCAGAGCCGATAACGCATTAGGTCAAAAAACCTATGTGTTATCGGCTTTTTTATTTAATATTGCGCAAAAGCCGCTGTTCCCTATTATAGAATGGATTGCGGGTAGTGTATTAAAGTCGCCCTTTTTTAAGGATACGGCGGTATCGGGGAGGTATCGCCGTGTCCATTTTTATTTACTGTAACCCGCCTAATGCTTTGCGGTCAAAAAAAGCTATGCTCCGCAAGCGGGATATTCCGGCTATGAGTATGAACTGTCAATACATCTAAATACTTCTTACATTTCCTTTGCGCTCGTCCGCGTCTTGCGGACGGGCGCATTTTGCTTTTTTCAACTTTTTTCTGAAAAACGCACTCAAGAGCCATCTCCCGAACGGGTACGGAGCGAAAGGGGCAGAGAGGACAAGCCCTTAACTCCCGTCCTCTACTCCACGCGGGAAGGAGGTGAACTCTATGGAGCTATCTTCTTCCGACAAGGAAAGAATACAACATCAGTACGACGCATTAGCAAAGAAAACTTTGGTTGGCGAAGCGAAAAGCCACCGCCGCACTCTTGCGAAACGCGCAGCACGCGAAGTACCTTTTTCGGATTTGAGCGAAAGCGAACTCGCGCAGCTTTTCACAACGGACGAATACAAAAGCGATTATTTCCGTTTTCAAGTGTCCGGCTTTGATGTACTCGTCAAAAATGAACTGCTTGCCGAAGCCCTTAACGCTTTGCCCGAAAGGAAACGCGACATTATCCTTTTGTCCTACTTCTTGGACATGAGCGACGCGGAAATTGCTGAACTGCTGAATGTTGTACGCACGACGGTTTTCCGGCACAGGAAATCCGCGCTTGCGAAAATCAAACAGTATTTGGAGGGAAAAGCAGATGATGAATACCGTTAGGAAATCTGAAAATCTGTTGCCGTTCCCTGTCATTTCCGCAGCGGCAAACGGCGACACAACCGCCATGTGCGCGATCTTGAAGCATTACGAGGGTTACATAGCGAAACTTTGTACCCGCACGCTGAAAGACGACGCGGGCAATACCTATTCCTATGTGGACGAGGAAATGCGTAACAGGCTGCAAGTGCGCCTTATTACCCGCACCCTTGCTTTTCATGTAGGATAATCTTTTAGCCCATGCGGGGAGCGTGTCCCCTTTCCACGCTTCCCGTTATGGGCTATTTGTCGTTCCGTAACAGCACATCGGAAACGGTGTACTGTTACAGGCCGACAAAGCCTATTGTTCCTTGACAAAGAAAGCGGCCTTTGGTGCGCAGCATAACAGGCAACGGGTACATTCCGTCTGTACCGAGCCGGGCGGCGGGTACGCCATGACCGCTTTTCCCCGTTGGGGAAAAGTCGAGCGAGAACTACCGCGCCGTAAAACAAGTTTAGCAGCTTGTGGGCGACGACATACAAGGCGGCACAATGATACTCCCGCGTTGAACACCCTCAAAGTATTGCGCGGCGCACCCATAAGCATGGGCCGGGGTGAAACTCCCGTGAGGTTGCAGCTAACAACCGCCCGTTTTGCCTTTTGACGAATATAGTTTATCCATACAGGAAAAGGAGGTTTTTCTAATGGATAAAAAACAGACAATTACAACCGAACGCAAAATAGGGAAAATCACCTATCTTGTTCAAGCGTTGCCGAGTGAAAAGGCAACCGATACAATCCATAAAAAGATTGAAAAACTCATTGTAAAGGATTTGCAGAAAAAGCCCGGAAATCCGGGCTTTTTAGCGTCCGAGTAGTGCATTAGGCGGCGGGATATGGTATAATGATAGCAACACATTATACCTGTTTATTCGGCTGTCGGAAAGGAGGACTAATGTTACAGTCGAATAAAATCACCGCCCTTTACTGCCGTTTAAGTCAAGAGGATATGCAGGCCGGAGAAAGCGGAAGCATACAGCACCAAAAAATGATACTTCAACGCTATGCGGACGAACACCATTTTTTGAACACAAAGTTTTTTGTGGACGACGGATTTTCCGGCGTGAGTTTTGAGCGCGAGGGGCTGCAAGCGATGTTGCAGGAAGTGGAAGCCGGACGAGTGGCGACGGTTATTACCAAAGACCTCTCCCGTCTTGGCAGAAACTATCTGAAAACGGGCGAACTCATAGAGATTGTATTTCCCGAAAACGGAGTGCGCTATATCGCGATTAACGACGGAGTTGACACAGCGCGGGAGGATAACGAGTTTACCCCCTTGCGGAACTGGTTTAACGAGTTTTACGCCCGCGATACAAGCAAGAAAATCCGTGCAGTTAAACAGGCACAGGCGCAAAAAGGCGAGCGTGTCAACGGGGAATATCCATACGGCTATATCCCAGACCCGAACAACCGCCACCACCTTATACCCGACCCGGAAACCGCGCCGATTGTCAAACAGGTTTTCGCTATGTTTGTTAGCGGCGTGCGTATGTGCGAAATCCAAAAATGGCTTGCGGAAAACAAAGTCTTGACGATTGGAGCGTTGCGCTATCAGCGCACAGGACAGGCGCGGTATCAGCGGGCAATGATCGCCCCCTATACTTGGCCGGACAAAACGCTCTATGACATATTAGCAAGGCAGGAATATTTAGGGCATACCATAACCGCGAAAACTCACAAGGTATCCTACAAGTCGAAAAAGACCCGGAAGAACGAAGAAGAACAACGCTATTTCTTCCCAAACACCCATGAGCCGCTTGTTGACGAGGAAACCTTTGAACTTGCGCAAAAGCGGATTGCTACCCGCCACCGCCCGACAAAAGCAGCGGAGATTGATATTTTTTCCGGCTTGCTGTTTTGCGCTGGTTGCGGACATAAGATGTATTACCAACAGGGCGTAAATATCGAGCCGCGCAGGTTTTCCTATTCTTGCGGCGCATGGCGCAACAGGGCAAGGACAGGCAGCGAGTGTACCTCTCATTATATCCGCAAAAACGTACTTCTTGATTTAGTGCTGGAAGATATGCGGCGGGTTTTGCAGTATGTTAAGGAACACGAACAGGACTTTATCTGTAAAGCTACCGAGTACGGCGACATGGAAGCGAGAAAGGCATTAGCGCAGCAGCAAAAGGAACTTTCCAAAGCACAGGCGCGTATGACCGAACTTGACACGCTTTTCCGCAAGCTGTACGAGGACAACGCATTAGGCAGACTGACAGATGAACGGTTTGTGTTTCTAACTTCCGGCTACGAGGACGAAAAGAAATCCCTTGCCGCAAGGATAGACGAGTTACAACAGCAGATCGCAACCGTTACCGAGCGAAAAAGGGATATATCAAGGTTTATTCAGATTGTCGGGAAATACAGCGACATACAGGAATTGACCTATGAAAACGTCCATGAGTTTATCGACCGTATTTTGATACATGAATTAGACCGGGAAACCAACACCCGGAAAATCGAAATCCATTACAGCTTTGTCGGACAGGTTGATACCGAGCAGGAGCCGACGCAAGTTGTCAACCATGACCGCCGTAACATGGTAGATGTAAAAAGTATCGCTATCTAACCCCAGCAAATGTCAGCCCCGTTATTTTATCCGTTTCCTCAATTTTAGCCGTTAGCATTATGATTGGATAAGTGTATTTCTTTCGGATAAGCTGGCAAAGTGAAAAGCCGTTCATATCCGGGAGCATAATATCCAGAATGGCAAGATCAATGTCGCCGCTTTCAATACACGACATGGCATCCGTTGCGCAGTAAAATTTATAAACGACGTAATTTTCGTTTTTCAAGTAGACCTCCAACAGATCCGCTATATCTTGCTCGTCATCTATAATCAATATCTTTTCAGACATATTTTCAACTCCTTTGCTCATATTTCCAATTAAGTATAGCAAATACAACATCTAAATTCACAATGGATTGCCTGAGAAATTATTAAGATTTTCCTAACTTTCGAATTTAGGCAACTCAAAATGCTAACGTAATTTACATATCAGTTTTTTATGTGTCATACATATTCTCCAATATACTTCCATATAATGCACAGATTGACTTCACAATTGCATGCCATGAAATATCAGCAGCATAAGAATAATTTTTTTGATATGTTTTCCATAAGGTCTCCATAACCGGACTTGATTCAATTTCATCAAATATTTCTCTTATATCCTCAGCTTCTATCAGGTCTAATGTTCCCCTTTTTTTGGCTGTAGCCACAAGTGCAGTCCATAAAACTTGTTTTTGGAGTTGTTCTCCATACAACTTTTGTAAAATATAAATATCATAAAAATCTCTCATTCGTGTATTTGTAACGTTTCGACTAACAACAGTTTCCAATTTTTCAGCCAATACCGTTTCCAGATTATATGCCCATACCTCAATAGTGCGGTCTTCAAGCATAAGATTAAATTTGTACTTGATTTCTCTTGGTGTAATTACATCCCCTGTAGAAATATCAATCTTTAATGGTGTGATTACACCATCAAATTTCGTTTCCATGCTTACACGAACACCAGGATAATCTGCTTCTTCCATGATTTCCGATATCCGTTTGACCCGAAATGAAACACCATCGTCCAGTGGAATTGATATAATTTGGGATATAATCATTTCTACATCCTCCACACTAACATTAGTGCCTTTTATGGTAGCATCCAGATCCATAGTAGCTCTGGCATCCAGACCAACCATTGCCGCCACAAGCATTCCACCTTTTAATATAAACTGGTTTTTATACTCTGATAAAGAAATTCGTTCTAAAAAACGTTCCATCATATAATTCCGCATCAAAATCTGTGCATCTGCGGATTTTTTCTTTGACATATTACGAATTAAATCCTTTAATTGTCTTGCCGTTGTTATCATCTAAAGTAACACCTCCAAATATGGTCTAAGTATGTTTTCAACATGAAACATAGCTGCGTATTTCATAAGCATCCGTAAGTTTTTATCCTTACGTTTTGCATATTGTTTCAATGCGTCTTGAAAGACCTGCATTTCAACATTTTTTCTGCTACGAAGCAGATCACAAATTGTTCTCTCCATGTCATAAACGGGAACGGAATGTCCGAATGATGTCTGCATAGCTATGATTCCTATTTCATGTAAATCCTTTTTTACTGTGTACACTTGAAAACCGTCTTCCTGCAAACGACTTGGATTATATCCAGTTCTTACTGTTATGGTGTATTTCAAAGGCTCTCTGTCCGTTAAATCATGAAAAAACAATGCAGTTTCATGAGAAAATACAGCTTGACCACAACGTAAATGCAAAAGGTACATTGCATCTGTCCACGTATCCGGCGATACATACACACCATGAGCAGCTTGTTCTAATCCTCGTTCCTTCACATATGCATAAAACACAGACTTACTAATTCCATTATTTAGAACTTGAAATGTCTGAATTGTCCCTCCACATTCACGCAACAACAAATCTAATTTTTCAAACTGAGTCATATACTTTCTCCTTTCGTGCTAATATGATAATATATATTAGCACGAAAGTAAAGACATATAGTACCAATAAAATATCGGTATTTTTGTTTTAATGATATCCCCTTGTTTCTCGCCATCCCTTTACATACCACCTGATTCCAACATATACCAGTTGCACGAATAATAAGAGAAATAGCAGATTGATTGGCAATGTTATCTTTATCCACTTCCCAAAGTAGATAGCTGTTGCCATGCTTATAAGTATTACCATTATGGTAATCATATCCCAACAGCACTTCTTATATAACTCTGCAATCTTTATCTCTATAAATGCTACAAGTATTCCAGCACCCACCAAACATCCACCGCAGATCAGTATTCTTATCAGCCAATATACAATTCCGGCAACGACAGGATTGGATATTCCATTACTAATCTGTGCCATGTTCTTTCCTGTCAGTATAATCCACCCTGCAATGGTCTGTATAAAAGTGGCGATTGTATCAAAGAATACCACGCAATCAGAAATAAATATTTTTGACCGTATCATCTGAAAAAGAGTAGTTGATACGGAATACCATATCAGCAGAAACATCAATGCTTCATACATGGCTGTTTTTGTTTTATATCTGCCTGCCAGTTTTTCTCTCTGCGTATCATACTTTTCCTTGGCTTTCAGATAAGCTGTCAGGTTACAGTTCCCACACTTTTGATAGAGTACTGGCTTTTCAACCGGTATCTCTACTTTTTTCTGATGAGAGAGTGCATAGTCCCGTTCCTGTTCTGCCTGCCTTAGCTTATCTTGACATTCCTCTGTCATGATTTCGGCAGCGTGCGTTTTCTCTTTCTCTCTCTGCAACAATTCTTTTGTTTTCCTCAAGTCGTTCTTTAAGGCTTGAATGTTCCCTGCTCTGTTCTCGCTGTTTAACCTCTCGTTCAAGGTCAGCGATTCGTCGAGCTGCATTTTCAGTTCCCGGATAGTCCTGTCTTTCTGGTCGAGTTCTTCCTGCATCTGCTCTGTCAGCAGAAGCAACTCTTCCAGTTGATCGTCGCTCTTTGAGTTTCTTAATTCGTTCATCAATCGACCTTCCTTTCTCTAATTGCTGTTCAAGTTCAGTAATTCGCTGTTCTGTTTCTGCAATAGCCGGTTCTCGCTGTTTAATTTCTGTGCCAATTCCTGCCATTGCTGATTTTCGTCTGTAAGCTTCTGTATCTGGTCTGTCTTTTCTTCCAGAAGTATCAACAGTTCTTCTGTATCCGGCAAGATTTGAAGCAGTTCTGATAATTCGCTCTCTAATTGCTGCAATCGTTCTTCCTTCTCCTGAAAGCACATCAGCTTCTCGTCCTTTTCCTGTATTTCCTGAAGCATCTCTGCCATGATATTCTGCTGTTCCTCTATCTGTGTAATCATTGCTTCCATCATGGGAATTACTTCTTTGCTTTCTTCTAATGTCATTCAACCACTCCTTCCATATTGACAATGCACCGGATACCTTACCAAAGGTTGTGATTACCTTTTGCAGTAGTGCATTTTGTTTTTTAATCATCTGGTTTTCCTCTACCTTCCATGAACCATTCCATATCTGTCCGGTGAGATATTTTTCCTCAATCTTTCTTGCATCCGCACCCTCATGAATCGTAGGGATTTTTAATTTGCCCTGTCTTTCATAAGAGCGGTGGTCAATCTGATTGTCTATGGATAAATGCCGGTTACACATCCCAGCCCATTCGCTTCGCCATAACTCACAATTCTTTGGATTATTCCAGCCGGTAGCATCGGTCAGAACCCGTTTCCATTGTTTTCGGTTTCTTGCCCCGACTTTCTGTACTCCGTTTTCATCAAGTACCGGAATGCGGATTCCATGCCGGTCAGGATTTTTCTTATCCTGCCACCAGTCCGGGTGGGATTCATCAACCACGATATTTCCGTCAGTATCTCTGACAAAATCCCAGTCCTTGACTTCTTTGCTGCCCCATGAATGATCCAGATTGAATGGTCGCATGGTTACAAGTAAATGCACATGTGGGTTTCCATCGCCCTTATCGTGTATGCTCCAGTCGACACACATTCCCTTATCCACGAAAGTCTTTTGAATATATTCGGTTGTATAATCAATCTGTTCCTGTCTGCTCCATTCTTTCGGCAGGGAAAATTCAAATGAGCGTCCAAGCTGTGCATCTGCATTTTTTTCTATCTTCAATACCTCATTCCATAGACGCTGTTTCTGAAATGTGATTTTAAACTTTTCCAGTGCGGCATCTTTATCATCCGCTCTTTTATAACGGATAGACTGTTGAAACCTTTTTATATTTTCTTCCGGTACATGCAGCCATTCAGGAGGTGCATTTTCGCACATCATCAGACTGGTGTAGACGACTTCCTTTTTGGAAGTATAGTAACTGATTCTGCCTGTTTCCTCATTCTTCATCACATCTCCATTAAGATATGCCGATGCGGATATGACAGATTTTTCTTTACTGCGCCCGACAATCTTTACTGTAAAGTGAAATATCGCCATGATACGATTCCCCCTTTCTGCCGTATCCGGCATTGATTTCCGACAGCATCTTCTTCTGGTTTGGCAGAAGTGAAGCTGTCGGAACGCCCTCTGCGCAAGAGTGCCCCCTGCGGCATGAGCAGGTCTGGCTGAAAGCCCCGCCGACGGAACGAGCCCGGCAAGCGTAAGCGCAGACCGGTTGCCACTTGTGGCAAACTTATAAGGACGACCTCTGGTTGTCCATAAGTGCGCCCTTCATTCAAAGGCAATGAAGGGAATGGAAAAACCACTCCCTCCGCCATTACACTTCCTCCATATCTGTAAGTGGCTCTTTCTGCATCGCCTTTGAGAAAAACTTTCCGTTTGTTTCCTGCCTTTTTAAGAAGCCTATCAACTTTGGTAAATCTTCCTCCTCAATCGGACAGCCAAGAACCGATTCCACTGCGCCACCAATCTGACAGAGCCTGTGGGTTCGTTTTTTACTTTCCTCTGCTTTCTTTCGCTTTTCCAGTTCCTTCCGCTGTGCAATGAGCTTTTTTGTAGCTTCAATGCTTTCCTGTTCCTTTTTCTCTAATGCACGTATTCTTTCTTCATAAGTCTTTGTTGATTTCGCCATATCGTCTTCATCCTTTCTTTTTCCGATAAACAACAGTTTCCGGTTGCATATCAGGAGAAGCACATGGTATAATCCTCTTGCGTGTAGGTATATCATGGCTTCGGTCTGATAGAACCTTTGGCGGTTTCTTAGGAAGCCGCCTTTTTAAGTTGCCACATTTCTTGTGACAGCTTTTACATTTCCTTTATCCCTCAGATCACGCCCCTCGTTGGCTTCCATGAACTTTTCCAGAATGTCAGTTTTAATAAGGACTTTTCTTCCGACCTTTAATACCGGAAGCTTCTTCCATTCAACCAGCTTTCTCAAAGTGTTTCTGCCAATTCCTGTATAGTCGGCTGCTTCCTCGATGGATAATGCAATCTTTCTTTCCGTCATCTTGTCACCTCCTTATAAATTGCATTATGCAATTTTTGTTGTGCTGTTAGTATAGCGGTTTTATATTGTGTTGTCAAGCGTTATGAAATTTTAAAAATAATTATTATATTGCATATTGCAATTATGTGAGGTACATGCTATAATTCATACATACCGAAAAAGGAGGCAATCAGCATGAAAGATAAAGAACTACGCAAGCTGATAGGCAGCAGGGCAAAACAGCGTCGTCTGGAATTAAATCTGACACAGCCTTATGTTGCAGAGAAGATGGGAGTTACAGCTTCCACAATCCTGCGTTATGAGAATGGTTCGATTGACAATACCAAAAAGATGGTGCTGGAAGGTCTTTCGGAAGCACTTCATGTATCTATTGAATGGCTCAGAGGGGAAACCGATGAATACGAAACCGATATTACGGATAAGAAAGAATTACAGATTCGTGATGCAATGGGCGATATTCTCAAACAGTTACCTCTCGACCTTAGTAAAAAGGAAGATGCTTTTTCCAAAGATTTACTGCTGTTGATGTTAAAGCAATATAACCTGTTTCTGGAATCATTCCAGTTTGCCTGCAAGAATTACAAGGGCAACACGAATGAAGCTGATATTGCAAAAGTAATGGGGTTTGAATCGAATGATGAATATAACGAGATTATGTTTCTCCGGGAGATCACCCACACTGTTAATGCCTTTAACGACATGGCAGATATCGTAAGGCTTTATTCCAAGAAACCGGAAATGGCAGAACAAAGGCTTGAAAATCTTTTATCAGAAGTTTTGTATGAGGATTCCGATTCGGTATAGAACGACAACCGGAGTTATGATATACTTACACGCAAGAAGCATTTCATCAGTTCCGATTGTCTGATATCGAAAGGAGACACACGATTATGGCAAAAGGATCTGTAAGAAAAAAAGGAAAGAAATGGTACTACCGCTTCTATGTAGAAGATGCAAGCGGCAATCTGGTTCAGAAAGAATACGCTGGAACAGAAAGTAAAAGTGAAACGGAAAAACTGCTCCGTCAGGCAATGGACGATTACGAAAGCAAGAAATTCATTGCAAAGTCGGAAAATATTACAATTGGAGAATTACTTGATATATGGGCAGAGGAAGAATTAAAGACCGGTACGCTCAGTAATGGGACAGTCCAGAATTACCTCGGTGCCATTACCAACATCAAGAAGCATCCAATTTCAGAGAGAAAGTTGAAAAATGTAACATCTGAGCATTTACAAGCCTTCTTCGATCTGCTTTCCTTTGGTGGCACTTATCCAGATGGTTCAGAAAGAAAAGGTTATAGCAAAGATTACATTCGTTCTTTCTCGGCAGTATTACAGCAGTCATTCCGATTTGCAGTATCACCAAAGCAATATATCACTTTCAATCCGATGCAGTATATTAAGCTGAAATACCAGACGGATGAGGTTGACCTGTTTTCCGATGATGACATGGATGGCGATATACAGCCAATTCCACGAGAGGATTATGAAAGACTGATTGAATTTCTACAGAATTACAATCCACCGGCAATACTTCCAATCCAGATAGCTTATTATGCAGGACTTCGTATCGGTGAAGCCTGTGGTCTGGCATGGCAGGATGTGAATCTTGAAGAACAGTGCCTTACAATCAGACGCAGTATCCGATATGATGGTTCAAGGCACAAGAATATCATCGGACCAACCAAACGAAAAAAGGTAAGGATTGTTGATTTTGGAGATACACTGGCAGAGATTCTTCGCAATGCCCGAAAGGAACAACTTAAAAACCGAATGCAGTACGGAGAACTTTACCATAAAAACTACTACAGAGAAGTAAAAGACAAAAACAGAGTTTACTATGAGTTCTATCATCTGGACGGAACAGAGAATGTTCCAGAAGATTATAAGGAAATATCCTTTGTCTGCTTAAGACCGGATGGAAGTTTGGAACTGCCAAGCACGTTAGGAATTGTTTGCAGGAAGATTGCTCAGAAACTGGATGGATTTGAAGGATTTCATTTTCACCAGTTGCGACACACCTACACAAGCAACCTTCTGGCAAATGGAGCAGCACCAAAGGATGTGCAGGAACTGTTAGGGCACTCAGATGTCAGTACCACCATGAATGTCTATGCACACTCTACAAGAAAAGCCAAGCGGGAATCTGCAAGGTTACTTGATAAAGTGGCAGGCAATGACTAAATAAAACTTTCCCTTATTTCCCTTACGATTATCTCATAAGGGCAAAAATAAGGGAAAATACATATCGTTTCGCTAATGCACAGGCTGGAAAGCCTGTAAAATAGGGAAAGTTAGAAATATATTTCGGCAAACTTGAATTGATGGAGGGATATATTATGATAGGCTTTAGTATAATGATGTGGTTCTGTTCTGCTCTTCTCATATTTGTTAGTTTTTCTCTATTAAAAGGAAATTATTCTTCTGTTCATGGCAAAGTATTTGAAACCACAAACGACAGAAAAGGATATGCAAAAGCATTAGGAAAGCCTGTTTTATTGATAGGAATTTGTCTTTTGTTCTCTGGAGTGATTGCAGTTATATTACCGAAAGATTATGCTATTTCTATTGCAGTTATATTTATATTATTTATAGCTGTTATTTGTAGTATATGGCTGTATAAGATTCAAAAAAGATTTTCGTAAATCCCAGTTTGAAAAGGGGAAATGAAAAAGTGGCAATTTCAAATATAAATACAATTATTAGTAATGATATTCAAAAAGTTTGGAACATTGTTTTAGCTGTTGATAAATATAACTCATGGCGAAGTGATTTGAGCAAAACAGAAATAATAAATGACAAACAATTTATTGAATACACAAAAAATGGATATGCTACTACATTTACCGTTACCGTTGCAGAACCATATAAACGCTGGGAATTTGATATGGAGAATAGCAACATGAAAGGTCATTGGATTGGTGTTTTTATAGACAAAGGGAATGAAACACAAATAGACTTTACAGAAAATGTGATACCTAAAAAGTGGTTTATGAAACCTTTTGTAAAAACCTATTTGAAAAAACAACAAAAGCAATTTGTTCTGGACTTAAAGAAAGCATTGGAATAATAAAATTCAAGATTGGAGGGTTGGAAATGGCTTCAAGTAAAGATTATTTACAATTTGTTTTAGAACAATTATCAGAATTACAAGAAATAACATATCGTGCAATGATGGGAGAATTTATTATTTATTATCGTGGAAAAATCGTTGGCGGTATATATGATGATAGGTTACTTGTAAAACCAACAAAGTCTGCAATTTCTTATATGCCGACAGTTACTTATGAAATTCCATACGAAAACGCCAAAGAAATGTTATTGGTGGAAGAAGTTGATAATAAAGATTTTCTGACGGGGTTATTTGATGTGATGTATGATGAACTACCAACGCCAAAACCTAAAAAGAAAAAATAAACAGCTTCTAGTTTACAATTTCATATCCATATACACAAAGCAGTTAGTTTTAGGATTGACTGCTTTTTAAAAAGACACCATTTAGGTGTAATGATGTCTTTTGGGTGTTATTTTATAGGTCATATCAAGGCTCATTCAATCGTGGTAAATTCGTGGTAAAATGAGTTTTTTCTATACTTCAAAATACTTGAAAGTATAGTGTTTATGCGGATAATCGAAAATTAGATATAAAATTTCTAAACAAATCACAAGGAGGATGAAATGATTTATCTGGATAACGCGGCTACAAGCTTTCATAAGCCGGACTGTGTGCCGTGTGCTGTGGTGGAAGCCATGCAGCATGCAGGAAACAGCGGAAGGGGCAGCAGCGGCGAAGCAATGGCAGCCTCAAGGCTTATTTTTAATACAAGATGCCAGATCGCAGAGATGTTTGACGTATGGGGACCGGAATGTGTGGCCTTTACATCCAATGACACGGAAGCGCTCAATATCGCCCTGCAGGGAACACTTCATCCAGAGGAGGAAACTATCCATGCAATCTGTACGGAGATGGATCACAACAGTGTGCTCCGTCCGCTGTACCGCCTGGAAAAAAAAGGCATGAAGCTTACGATCCTGCCGGCAGACCGCAAGGGACGGATCTCCCTTACGGAGCTTGAAGCAGCCATCCGTCCGGAGACGAAGGTGATCGTCTGTACCCACGCCTCCAATCTGACAGGAAATCTCAATGATATCCACGCCATCGGTGAGATCGCACAGAAGCACCAGAAGCTTTTTATTGTGGATGCTGCCCAGACAGCAGGAGTATTTCCGATTTCCATGAAAAAAGATCATATAGATATTCTTTGCTTTTCCGGACATAAGGGCCTTATGGGACCCCAGGGCACAGGCGCCATCTGCGTTCGGCCGGGGGTATCTGTGGAGCCTCTGAAGGTAGGCGGAAGCGGCGTCCTCACCTTTCAGAGAGAGCATCCGCAGGATATGCCGGAGACACTGGAGGCAGGCACCCTGAACAGCCACGGGATCGCAGGTCTTGGCGCAGCCATCAGCTGGATTACCGAAATTGGAACAGAACAGATCCGAAAAAGAGAGCAGCAGCTGATGTGGCGTTTTTATGACCAGGTAAAGGAAATTCCGGGAGTCACCCTGTACGGAGATTTTTCCAGGGAAGAACGCTCCCCTGTGGTGACTCTGAATATTGCAGGGATGGACTCGGCAGAGGTGGCCATGGTCCTTGATGAAGAGTACGGGATCAGTGTAAGAGCCGGCGGCCACTGTGCACCGCTGATGCACAAAGCACTGGGAACCGAAAAAACGGGAGCTGTCCGCTTTAGCTTTTCTTATTTTAATACGGAAGAAGAGGTGGACACTGCTGCCAGGGCGGTAAAGGAGCTTGCCGCGGAATAAACAGCGAAAGACGGACAGAAAGGACACAAAGCATGTATCAGACAATATATGATGTGGTAGAAAAAAGAGGGCGTGTAAAAACAGGGATCCTTCTGAACGGAAAGGATGCCGGGCTGAAATATCTTTTGGAAGAAAGCAGCTTTTTTTATCCGAAGAGAGCAGAAAGAAATAAAGAAGCAGAAGAATTCCTGAAGGCTTCCGTGGAAGCAGCTGTGGAAACCGGCGTTGTGAAAAACGGAGACCGGGAGATATTTGTGGAAACCTACGAGAAGAATCCCAGGCTGATCATACTGGGTGGCGGCCATGTTTCTCTTCCGGTAGCAGAGATCGGCAGGATGCTGGGCTTTCATGTAACAGTCATGGATGACCGGGAGGAATTTGTGACGGAGGAAAGATTTCCCATGGTAGATGAGAGAATCTTTGGAGATTTTGATACCCTGTCCGACAGGATCCCTCCCTATGAAAATGCCTACTATGTAGTGGTGACACGAGGCCATCTGGGAGATTCCGCCTGTGCAAGAGCGATCCTTAAGAGACCCTTTGCATATTTCGGAATGATCGGAAGCAGGACAAAGGTGCGGATCACCAGGGAAAAGCTCCTGAAAGAGGGCTTTATGGAGGAACAGCTGGATCAGATCCATGCCCCCATCGGACTTCCCATCGGAGGACAGATGCCGGCTGAGATCGCCGTGAGCATCATGGCAGAGATCGTGCAGGAAAAGAACCGGCATTTCCGCACCTACTGTGATGAGGAGGTGGAGGCAGCAGTACGCCGCAGGACACCGGGAACCATGGTCACGATCATCGAGAAGAAGGGCTCCTCACCAAGAGGAACTGGGAGCAAGATGTTCGTATTCCGGGACGGAAGCACGGCAGGAAGCATCGGCGGCGGAAAAGTGGAGTTTGAAGCCGGAAAACACGCAGTAAATATCCGAAATACGGAAACAAAGGTTTACGAGCTGGGACAGGGGGCAGGAGATCTGGGAATGATCTGCGGCGGAACTGTCCGGGTGCTTTTTGAGCCGGTAAATATGTGAAAGAACCGGCCAGGACTTGCATAATATTGCAGAATCGTGTATATTGGACGCAGAGAATTTTTTACCGGCGTATAAGGAGGAATCAGATAACATGAAGAAAAAATGTATTATGGCTTTGATAATAGGCGCGGCTTTCCTTGCACAGGGCTGTGGATATGAGGAAGGAACCGATGCAGTGGTAACAGTAGTAGATTCCACACCGACGCCGGAGCCCACAGAGAAGCCGAAGGCAACTGCAACACCTACACCAGAAGCAGCGGCAGCAGATTCCACAGCAGACGGAACAGCAGCGGCAGCGGATTCCACGGCAGACGGAGCAGCAGCGGCAACAGATCCCGCAGCACAGACAGCAGCTACGGAGCAGACCCCAAGCGGCATTAACGTACAGGCACAGGATGCTACTTACTATGCAGTGGAGGGTGTGAATTTACGTTCTGACGCCAACGCAGAGGCAGAATTTGTGGCAGGTGTCCTTTCCGGAGAATCCCTGAAGTGTACCGGTGTCTGTGACAATGGATGGATTCGTGTGGATTATAATGGCCAGACCTGCTACGCATCCGGTGATTATGTCAGCACAACACCGCCGGTGGGCGCAGTGGCAGCAGATACTACCGCAGAAGATACTACCACAGAAGCAGCACAGTAGAGCACAGACTACAGGCTTTGACCAGATCAGGGAAATCCTGATCCTGCTTTAATTGCAGATATCTCCTTGATATAATAAAAAACAGGCAACTGTATCCGATGAAAGAACATCGATACAGGTAGCCTGTTTTTTTGTTTCGGCATATAGTCCGTTCAGAACACAAGGATCATGCCAGCGGATCGTACCCGCAGATCATTCCGGATAAACAAGACGGTCCGGCTTGATATCGTAGAGAACCTCGTTCAGGAATTTCTTTGCCAGATATTTTGCCATGCCAAGGTTCATATCCAGATAATTTCCGCAGTCCTTGGGAGAAGCTCCCGGGATCTCACCCTCAAAATCGCGGATAAATTCAAACATCTCAATCATCAGCGGAACGATATCTCTGGATTCATAATCCCCGTTAAGAAGAAGATAATTTCCGGTACGGCAGCCCATAGGACCCCAGTAAATGACCTTCGGGCCAAATTCCTTATGGTTCCGCAGGAAGGTAGCTGCCAGATGCTCCATGGCGTGAAGCTCGGCTGTGTTCATAACAGGCTCCTCATTGGGAGAAGTCATACGGATATCGAAGGTAGTGATCACCTGATCTCCAACCGGATCCTTACGTGAAACGTATACGCCTGGCTGAAGCTTGATATGGTCAATGGTAAAACTTGTGATCTTTTCCATGTTGATTCCTCACTTTCTTATATGTACGGAGCCCATAATAAGCTCCATACATGATTTTAGCAGAGAACCGGAAGAGATACAAGGCAAAACAAAGGGAATCCTGCACCTGGTTCCGTGCAAAGTTGACTTTATGAAAAGATGATGTTAAACTGAGAAAAGCTTACAGGGGGGAGAGTGAAAAGCTCACCTGAAAATGCCGGAACAGGCGTTTTCGGGATCTGATAAGGAGGACTTATAAATATGAAACGTAAGGTTTTAGCCGTATTATTTGCGACAGCTCTTACCGCAGGAATGCTTTCCGGATGCGGAAGCACAGACAGTACTTCTGACAAAGCAGACCAGAAGGAAGAATCTCTGGAGAAAGAAATCTCAGAAGGACAGACTGGCGTAGATGAAGAGACAGCAGCCAATGCAGTATCCGAGGAGGAGGCTGAGGCGGCAGGCTTTTCAGACCATGAAGAAAGCGCCGATGATCAGGAGGCTTCCGGTGATGCAGCGGACACCTCACATGAAACCGAAGCTTCTGCAGACAGCTCCGCAGACAGTACAGAGGATACAGACAGCGCAGACGGAGAATTTTCCGATGGTTCCGAGGATGCACAAATGGCAGGAACAACTGTGATCGATACCAGCCAGCAGCTGACAGGAACCCATCATGCTGCCATCACTGTAAAGGATTATGGCGAGATCGATGTAGAGCTGGATGCAGACACCGCACCCATCACATTCACAAATTTTGTAAAGCTGGTACAGGACAATTTTTATGACGGTCTGACCTTCCACCGGATCATTGACGGATTTATGATCCAGGGCGGAGATCCAAACGGAGACGGAACCGGCGGAGCAGAGGATACCATCAAGGGCGAATTTTCCAGCAATGGAGTGAAGAACGATATTTCTCATGTAAGAGGAACCATTTCCATGGCCCGCAGCACAGATCCGGACAGCGCAAGCTCTCAGTTCTTTATCGTACAGTCCGATTCCACACATCTGGACGGCGACTATGCTGCATTCGGACACGTGACCTCCGGGATGGACATTGTAGATCAGATCTGCAAGGATGCCAAGCCGACAGACGGCAACGGAACCATTGCAAAGGATCAGCAGCCGGTGATCGAGAGTATCCGTATGGTTGACTGACAGGAGGGAGAAGGATGCTGAAAGGGAAAACAGTGCTTCTTGGCATCACAGGAAGTATTGCTGCATACAAGATCGCATATCTGGCAAGTGCATTACATAAGCTTCATGCAGATGTCCATGTACTGATGACAGAGAATGCAACGAACTTTATCAATCCGATCACATTTGAAACACTGACCGGGAATAAATGCCTGGTGGATACCTTTGACCGGAACTTTCAGTTCCAGGTAGAGCACGTATCCATTGCCAAGAAGGCAGATGTTGTGATGATCGCACCGGCCAGTGCAAACGTGATCGGAAAGCTGGCCAACGGCCTTGCGGACGATATGCTCACCACTACGGTAATGGCCTGCAGATGTCAGAAGATCCTTGCACCAGCCATGAATACCGCCATGTATGAGAATCCCGTGGTGCAGGACAATATCCGGAAGCTGCAAACCTACGGATATGAGGTGATCACACCGGCCAGTGGCTACCTGGCATGCGGGGACACCGGAGCCGGAAAAATGCCGGAGCCGGAAACCCTTCTGGAATATATCCTGAAGGAAGCCGCCTTCCAGAAAGACCTTGCCGGCAAAAAGCTCCTGGTAACGGCAGGACCTACCCAGGAGGCCATCGACCCGGTCCGCTGTCTCACCAACCATTCATCCGGAAAGATGGGATACGCCATTGCAAAAATGGCCATGCTCAGAGGAGCGGAGGTTACGCTGGTAAGCGGACCTACTGCCATTGAGCCGCCCCTTTTTGTGAAGGTCGTACCTGTGACATCCGCCAGAGATATGTTCGAGGCAGTCACCGGTTTAAGTGATGAACAGGACATCATCATCAAGGCTGCCGCAGTGGCAGACTACCGTCCGAAGCAGGTCAGCGAAGACAAGGTTAAGAAAAAAGACGATCAGGTTTCCATAGAGCTTGAGAGGACAGACGACATTCTGAAATATCTGGGCCAGCACAAAAAGCAGGGCCAGTTCCTCTGCGGATTTTCCATGGAGACCAGAGACATGCTCCGCAATTCCAGAGCCAAGCTTGAGAAGAAAAACCTGGATATGGTGGCAGCCAACAACCTGAAGGTAGAAGGCGCCGGATTCCAGGGAGATACCAATGTCCTGACTCTGATCACACAGGACGAAGAAGTGTCACTCCCGCTTATGAGCAAGGAGGATGCAGCGTTAAAGATCCTGGATAAGATCCTTCTGCTTACCACAAAGGCAGAAGCATAGCTACAGAGCCGGTCAGAGAGCCGGTTTTAACAACGAAAAGCGGAACAAAAAGATCACCGCTTTCCATCACCGTATTGTATCCGCAGAAAACGCCGGGAAATGCTGTATTTCCGGAAATATTCACAGAGCGGAACGGTAACAAGGAGGAGAAGAAATGAAAAACAACAGATTTACAACAGCGCAGCTTACATTACTCGGCCTGATGGCAGCGATCCTTCTGCTGATGGCCTACACACCACTGGGATATCTGAACATCGGGCCACTGGCCATTTCCTTTAACGTGATCCCGGTAGCCATCAGTGCAGTCGTCCTTGGACCTGTAGGAGGAGCCGTGGCAGGTGCGATCTTCGGCCTGACCAGCTTTCTCCAGTGCATCGGAGTAGGCGGCTCCAGTGCAATGGGAGTTGTGCTTTTCGGTATCAATCCGGTATTTGCCTTTATCCAGCGCTTCATCCCACGTCTTCTGGACGGTATCTGCCTCGGATATATTTTTAAAGGCATGCGAAAGGTCAGCAATACCTATGTGGCATGTGCAGTAACCGGATTCTTTTCCGCATTCCTGAATACACTGTTCTTCATGGCAGCACTTGTAGGACTGTTCGGAAATACCGATTATGTAAAAAATCTGATGGGCGGTCATAACATCATCATCGGCTGCTGTCTTATGGTAGGGATCAACGCAGTATGCGAAATGATTTCCTCCACAGTGATCACAGGAGCAGTGGGAGCTGCACTTTCCAAGGCACATCTGATCCCATCTGCACAGATCAGTTGTAAGAAGACAAAAGCATAAAGACGGGGAAAATAAAATTATGATATTAGCAATTGATATTGGAAATACCAACATAGTCGTGGGCTGCATCGATGATCAAAAAACATACTTCATCGAGAGACTTGCTACCGTAAGAACAAAAACAGAACTGGAATATGCCGTAGACCTGAAAACCTTACTGGAAATCTACCACATCAAAAAGGCAGACATAGAAGGCTGTATCATTTCATCTGTAGTCCCGCAGATCACCAACATTGCCAGGCTGGCAGCAGAAAAGATCCTCAAAAAAGAAGTCATGGTCCTGGGACCAGGAGTAAAAACAGGTCTGAACATCATGATGGACAACCCCGGACAGCTGGGCGCGGATCTTGTGGCAGACGCTGTGGCAGGATTAAATGAATATCCGGTTCCGTTTATTGTGATCGATATGGGAACCGCCACTACAGTTTCGGTTGTCAACAGCAAAAAGCAATACATTGGCGGAATGATCCTTCCTGGCATCGGAATATCCCTGGATGCACTGACAGCCAGAGCATCCCAGCTCAGCGGGATCAGCATCGATGCCCCGAAGCATGTGATCGGGCGCAATACCATCGAATGCATGAAAAGCGGCGTGCTCTACAGCAACGCAGCAGCCATCGACGGGATCATAGACCGGGTGGAAGAAGAGCTTGGTGAGAAAACAACCGTGATCGCAACAGGCGGTCTTGCAAAAAAGATCATTTCTCATTGTAAGAAAGAAATCATTCTGGATGAGGACCTTCTGCTCAAAGGACTCCTTGTGATCTACAAAAAAAATAAATAAAAACAAAAAAATCAGCTGCCGGTGCAGGAAACACCTACCGGACAGCTGATTTTTTTATTGTAGAAATGCTCTGCGGAAATCCTCAGGCACAGGTGCCAGGAAACACATAGGCTCCTCGGTGATGGGGTGAGCAAATTCCAGCTGGAAGGAATGCAGGGCCTGGCGTCCGATCCGGTCAAAAACCGGATGATACAGAAAATCCCCCGGCAGCGGACAGCCGATATATTTCATATGCACCCGGATCTGATGAGTCCGCCCCGTATCCAGATGCAGCTCCACAAGAGCATATCCGTTGCTGACTGCAAGACGCTCATAATGAGTCACGGCAGCCTCCCCACGCTCAAAATTAACCTCCCTTGTGATCACAGAAGCATCCATTCTGGCAACAGGGGCGGAGATCGTACCCCTTTCCGGTGGGATCCCGTCAGTAAGTGCAAGATAGGTACGTCGGATCTGACGCTGCTTCATCTGGGCAGAGAGAAGAGCCCCGCTCAGAGGGTTCTTGGCAAGCACCAGCACCCCGGTGGTATCCCTGTCCAGCCGGTTGATGCAACGGTAGACAAAAGCCTTCCCCTGCTGCTTATAATACCAGGCAACACCGTTGGCAAGCGTATTCTCGTAGTTCCCGGCAGAGGGATGCACAGGCATATCAGCAGGCTTGTTTAGCACAAGGATATCCTCATCCTCATACAGGATATCAAGAGGCAGCGGTACCGGAAGGATAGAAGACTCCGATCCCTCCCCGGCTTCCTCCGGAACAAGGATCCGAAGAACATCCCCCTCCCTCAGGACCGTTCTGCCAAAAGCCGGCTGCCCGTTCAGCAGGATCGCCTGCTCCGCCCGCTTCATAGTAGTCAATATATGTTTGGAAAAACCCTTTTTCCGAAGAAACCCAAGAATATTTTCCCCGGACTCCCCGGTTAAGATCGTATAGGTAATAATTCTCTCCATAGAAAAAATCCTTTTCTGAAATTTAGCAGGCCAAAAGCCAGATCAGGTGGCCTGCGGGTATAGTATAGCATTTGGGGAGGGAAATGTCGAATAGGCATAAAAAAAGAGCTGGTACAAGAGAAAATATCCTTGGACAGCTCGTGGATTATGGGATTTGTGTCGCTTATTATCTTCATTAGTCACAGACCAAAAAAGATATATTTTACAGCCATATGTAAGAATACCATTGATATTTTCCTTTGTCAAGGCGTGCCAAAGACATGAAGCATGCTAATAATGTCGTTTTTTAAGCATCATATGCAGCAGTTTTCTATCAAAAAGTAAATAAACAGTCTGATAATCATCGAAATCTAACATTAGTGGTCACTAAAAGTGGTCACTTTTTTCTTGCGTAAATCCGCGTAAAATCAATACTTTTCAAGCTTTTTTCCTTTTTCTTTCCAATTATTAGTGGTCAAAATCGTGGTCAACTGTGCCGAAAAAAACAGCATTTAACAGTGTTTCAAGCTCTTTTTCGCTAATGAAGATATTAAGCGATACCTGACAGCAGAAAGAGATGCCATGAAAACAGGATACAGTATCAAAACATGGAAAATGCGGCTCTTTTGTCCGGAAAAGCAGATGATCGAAACAACCGAAGCCCTGTATCGGGAAGCCGTAGCCTTTTACTATGAGCTCCTGAAAGAAAGAGAAGAGCTCTGGGCCGAAAATCTGCTGACCATCCAGGGACATCTGGAAAAACTCACTGTTCCCGGAAGAGACGGAAGAGAACCAAAGTACATCCCGCCAGGCGGAAAGCTCCCCGTTTACTTTCGGAGATCTGCCATGAACAAAGCTGCAATGGCAGTAAAGACCGCTGCAAGCGCTGAAAGCTTCCCCGAAAAGATCGATGCCAATATCACCTTTTTCAAGGGAATGTACAGAGACCTGACAGACACCTCCGTAGTGCTGAAGCTCTGGAACGGAAAGAAATGGATCTGGGTATCCTGTGGACTTACAGGACGTCCCTTCCCCAAGGAAGCGGCGATCCTTTCACCAACACTGGTCCATGAGGAAAAATGGCTCATGTTCCATGTACCTGTCAAGCAGGAGAACTCCGATGCCCGGACAGCAAAGGAACGAATGCAGGAAGGCGCTAGAGTATGCAGCGTCCGCTTTACCAATACGGACAGCTTTGCAGTATGCACAGTTCTGGATGAAGAATCCAGGCAGCTGGCTGTAAAAAACTGCAGAGGTGGAAATGCATACCGACATCATTGCAAAGCTTTGATGAAAAAAGTAGAAGCATCCAGGGCATTTACCGATAAAGACAACGTCAGTCAGCCAAACAGGAAATATTACATGCATCTCAAGCACCTGAATGAACATTATGCACATCAGGTCAGCAAGGAGATCATGGATTTCTGCAAGGAAAATCACACCGGGATACTGGTACTGCCGGAGTATAATGAAGATTTTTCCAGGATATCCATGTACAGAAGCGGCAATTATTCGCCCCTTCACTTAAGTATCCGCATCCGGAATTATCTGAAATACAAAGCCTGGGCAGAAGGAATCCTGGTACTTGAGCTGCGCGCCGACGGAACAGAAAAGCAATGTTCCATCTGCGGAGCCACCGGAAAAAAACAGGGTAGCGTATTCATTTGCCAGAACGGCCATCAGGTCAACCGCTTCCTGAACGGCGCCCGAAACCTGGGCCGCAAATGCCAGGAAAGCTTCCGGAAAAACAATAAACCAAGTTAATAAGCGGCAGGAATGCCTCTTATATATAAATGCTGAGCAATCAGCAAGAGAGGAAGCGCCAGTGACGCCTCCTTTCCGGTTGAATACCGCCAGGCGGCCCAACGCAGGCGTCGCCGAAGAACTGTGCCTTTGTGGTGCGGGGTGTATTCGAAGTTATAAAAATGTGAAATGTGTGGAAGAATCGCTACGGATAGCGGTGCTTGCAGTGGCAATAAAAAAATAGGTATGAATAATTGGGCCAAACTGAGATTTGATTTTACTTTTGTGTTCATATAAGAACCATAGAGTAAGGATGGTATAGAGGAATGAATTTGAAATAGGTACAAGATATATGTTATCGATGTGATAATTCTCAATGTATACGGAAATGAATTCATAAAGAGACAAGTAGCTTTTTTATTACTATGAAATTAAATAAATTGATGACTCATGCCTATTAAGGAATATTATTCGGTTATAGAGGAGTTTGGGGTATGAAAATTTTGCTTTTAGGAGCAGCCGGCTTTATTGGAACTAATCTTACAATTGAGTTAGCTAAGAATACGAAAGATGAAATAACACTAATAGATAGAAATATAGATTTTTTTAATCCGATTATTAATATGAATTTAAACAATGTTCATATTGAAGAAGCGAGTTTGACGGTAGACATGGATTTTGATTCAATTCTTAAAAATCAAGAGATAGTTTATCATTTGGTGAGCACGACAGTACCAACAACTTCGAATCAGCATATATCCCAGGAACTAGTATCCAATGTTATCTTCTCTGCAAATTTGTTTGAGGCATGTATTCGATGTGGTGTTAAAAAGGTTGTGTTTATTTCTTCTGGAGGAACAGTATATGGCAGAGAAGCTGATTGTCCTCTGAAGGAAAAAACAGCAACGAATCCGATATCTTCGTATGGAATTCAAAAAATTACAATAGAAAAATTACTATATCTTTATAGATATATGTACGGATTAGATTATCGTATTATCCGACTTGCAAATCCGTATGGGCCATATCAAAGGCCAAATGGCGTTTTGGGAGCAGTGACAACTTTTACATATAAGGCGCTTAAAGGAGATGAAATTACAGTTTATGGAGATGGTTCTGTAGTACGTGACTTCATCTATATAGATGATGCAATTAGAGCAATTATGAAAATTGTTAAAGGTGAAAGTAAGCATAGAACGTTTAATCTTGGTTGTGGATATGGAACAAGTATCAAGAAAGTTCTCGATACAATTGAGAAAGCGTTGGGAATAAAAGTGAACGTTTCTTATGTAGAGGGACGTAAAGTGGATGTGCCTGTTAATTATCTCGATATTAGTCGGTATGAAAAATATTATGGTGCACTTAATCCAATTCCGTTGGAAGAGGGAATTAAAAGAATTTCGGATTTTATGAAAAAAGAATATGGTTTATAAAAATAAGAGTTAAGAGGATATAAGATGGAACGAGTTGCAGTTATAATGGGTAAAATGCATTCCGGCGGGAAAAAGAATCTTGTTATGGAGTATTATAGAAATATTGATAAAACAAAAATACAGTTTGATTTTTTCTGTGACACAGACTCGAATGCTATTCCAAAAGATGAGATTACTAAGTTGGGGGGCAGAGTGTATCAAATTGCACCATATCAGAACATTTTGAAAAATATGAGCCAGATGAAAACTATTTGCAAAAAGAATAATTATAAGATCATGCATGCGTATAACGGAACAATGAATTTGTTCTCAATGTTTGTTGGTTGGCAATGTGGAATTCCAATTCGTATTAGTGAAAGTATATCTATGGCGCACAGTGCTGATAAGAAAACAATACTCAAAAATATTTTGAAACCATTTTCAAAATTATTCGCAACTAACTTCATGGCGAATGGTGAAGTTTGTGGACGTTGGCAGTTTGGTGATAAGCTATTTGATGAAGGAAAAGTTAGAGTATTCAAAACGGTTATTAATACCGAAGCTAATAAGTATAACGAGGAACTCAGAAATGCAACTCGGGAAAAATATGGTGTTGAGGATAACATTGTAATTGGACATATTGGTCGTTTGACAGAACAAAAGAATACACTTTTCATTATTGATATCTTTAATGCACTGGTAAATAAAGAACCAAAAGCAAAGTTATTAATAATTGGCGATGGAAATCTTCGTGAAGCAATGATTGCAAAAATCGATGAATATGGGATAAAGGATAAAGTCCTTTACTTGGGAAGAAGAGAAGACATTCCTCAGTTTTATAATGCGATGGATTGTTTTCTGCTTCCAAGTTTATATGAAGGTTTGCCAGTTGTGGGTGTAGAAGCAGAAAATTGCGGACTCCCTATGTTTTTTTCAACAGAAATTCCAAAGGAATCTAGTGCGTGTGATGATTTGGGTGTCTTTATCTCGCTAGAAAAGAGCCCAGATGAGTGGGCTGATGAAATTCTTCAAGTTGTAAAGAAGAATATACCTATCAGAAAAGGAAAAACCGAAGAAGTAAAAGCGGCCGGATTCGATTCTAGTGTTGAGGCAAATGAACTGTTGAAGTATTATGAAGGTTTAATTGCTTCGATGAATTGAATTTTTGTTGGTGTTGTAAATTTAGGATTGAAGAAATTCGAGTGTGTTATTGACGAAATTGTATTGCTATAAAATGTTTTTATGCAGCAAGTTGGTAGTGTTGATTGCTTCAATTGATGACAAATCACGAGATTTCTACAATATAAAACAGTTAAATTCTATATTTATGCTTTGTTACGCAGAGGAAAGGTATGGTTTTAAAATTGAATAATAATCCATTGATTAGTGTTGTTGTACCAATATACAATGTTGAAAAATATTTAAGAAGATGTGTTGAGAGCATAAGATGTCAGACTTACTCTAATTTGGAGATTATATTAGTGGATGATGGATCCCCAGATAGTTGTGGGAAAATCTGTGATGCTTACAGGAATACTGATAATCGAATAAAAGTTATTCACAAAAAAAATGGAGGACTTTCGGATGCAAGGAATGTTGGCATAAAAATAGCTCAGGGAGAATACATCACTTGTATTGATAGTGATGATTTTATTTCGCCATTTTTCATAGATAATTTATGGACTGCAATACAAGAAAGTAAATGTGAGATAGCTACAAGCTGGTTTGTTGATTATTATGAAGGTGATGATATCACAGAGTCAAAAAAACTTGATATAAATGATGTACAAGTTTTAAATAAAGAGGAGTTCTATAAAAAACTTCTTTACCAGGATGGCGTTGAAATTTCAGCTTGGGGAAAGCTATACAAGGCAGAGTTGTTCAAAGGGGTTGAATATCCTACCGGAAAGCTTTATGAAGATATTCCTACTACATATTTGCTTGTGGAAAAGGTAACAAAAATAGCAGTTATCCCTAATATTGATTACTTTTATTTTCAAAGAAAAACAAGCATTGCTCAGGCAAATTTTTCCTTGCAGAAAATGGATGCTATAAATCACATGAATGATTTTAGAAATTTTATTACTGTAAACTACCCATTGCTAAAAAAGGCGGCAGAATGTAGATATTTTAGCGTTTTATGTAATATTTTATTTCAAATTCAAAGTCCCGAATTTAAACAGCAACAAGAAGAGTTATGGAATGAAATAAAAAAATATAGATATAGTGTTTTGAAAAATAGATACGGAAGAAAGAAAGCAAGAGTGGCGGCCCTTCTTTCATATGGGGGATATAAATTTTTGTATAAAATTTATGTAAGTACACAGAAGTCTGTTATTTGATGTATATTCACACTTGATGATAATATAAACGAAATCTAAATAATAAGTAATGTATCAAAAAGTAGAAGGAGAAGTTTGCTTAATGGAAATAAGGGCGACAATTGTATGTTGTTATAATCAAAAATCAATTTTTAACGAAATGATTCGCTCATTAAACGAACAGTCGGAAAAAGTGAAAATTATTGGGATTAATAATTCTGATGGAAGATTTTCGTCTTGCAGTGCGGCATTTAATTCAGTCATGGATCAAATCCACACAAAATATGTAATTTTTTCACATCAAGATATAATATATAATACAGATGATAGTTTATCACGCATAATTGATTACTTTGGGAAAATTGATTTATACGATATAGTAGGCGTAGTAGGGCGAAGCTCATTAACTAAAGAGAGAATTGGAAATATAAAACAGGGAAGGGACAAGAGACGAGCAGTTAGTGGAAAAGTAGAAGGTATTGAAAAATGTGATACCGTTGATGAATGCTTTTTTGGTGGTTATACGGAGTGCTTTAAAAGGTATCCATTTTCAGAGAAACTGTGCAATGGATGGCATATGTATGCAGTCGAAAGATGCTTGGCAGCATTAGAACGCGGTAATAAAGTATATGTTGTAGATGCTGATTTGACACATTTATCTGGAGGAAAAACAGATCACTCTTATAATGTAACATTTTATAGAATAAGTAAGAGATATAAAGCGACCGTAAAGTATCTGGCAACGACTTGTGAAGGTGCGCCAACAACAATGGGACTTCGAGAGCTATACTATATTAAGAGAGAACTTCATGTATTAAAAAGGGATTTTTTGCAAGCAAGAGGTATAAGATAATGGCAAGAAAATCTATTGCGTTAAATTCAATATTTAATACGGCATACAAAGGATTTACAGCGCTTTTTCCACTTTTAACTACCACATATATTGCTCGAACATTATTACCTGAAAAAGTGGGTCTTGTATCGTATGCTAATACTATAGTTGTTTACTTTACGACCATTGCATCACTTGGAATTCCTAACTATGGTGTAAAAGAAATTTCAAAATGCGGAGAAAACATTGAAAAACGAAGTAAAACATTTTCTGAGTTATTTTCTATAAATTTTGTTTCTACAGCTATTTGTATATTTTTGTATTATGTTTTTGTAAATCTGTTCCCATATTTTCAAAACCAGAAACCAGCACTTAATACAATGGGATTAATGCTAGTATTTAATTTTTTTAATGTTGATTGGTTCTATCAAGGAATTGAGGAATATGGAATTATAGCTACTAGAGGTATGGTTGTAAAGATAGTTTCTTTTATAGCCATGCTTTTGTTTGTTAAAAAACCAGAAGATTATCTAAAGTATGCTCTAATTCTTTGTATGGCAACAGCTGGAAACTATATTTTTAATATGGTAATCCTTAGAAAATTTGTTGTATTCAAAAGATATATTTTAAATGTTAGACATCATCTCAAACCAGTATTTATCTTACTAGCTTCTACGATTGCTACAGAACTATATATGGCTCTGGATACGGTCATGTTGGAGTATTTCCATGGTAGTTCCAATGTTGCATATTATTCTAATGCAACTAAAATTGTCAGAATGATTTATACAATGGTAATTGCTTTTGTAGCAACATTTTATCCTAGAATAGCATATTATATTCAAAACGATAAGAGAAATGAAAGTGATAAGCTTGTTGAAAAGGGGTTCGATATTATTTTGCTGATAGCCTTGCCATGTGCGTTTGGTTTAATGTCGACTGCAAAGTATATTATACTAATTTTGTTTGGAAATCAATACATGAATTCTATTCCTGTTTTGAAAGTTTCTAGTGGTTTGGTTTTTGTTTTTTCAGTAGCGTATTTGCTCGGACATGTTATCCTTATGGCATCTGGGCAGGAAAAGTATATTCTTAAAGCGACAATAATTGGAGCAATACTTAATGCAATACTTAATACATGCCTTATTCCGAAGTATGCAGAAAATGGTGCGATTATTGCATCTGTGATGTCAGAGGTAACGGTTACTTCTGTACTTATTTTTTATTCTAGGAAAAATTTCTCTATTTCAAAAGATAAATCTTTTGTTGGAAGTATTGGATTAAGTATTTTATTGATGATAATAGGAATCGCAGGGGTGAAAAAATATTTTCTATTTACAAATTCGATTGTTTTTCAGTTTATAGAAATTATTCTAGTAGCTGTTTTAATATATGGTGTAACTTTGATTTTGACAAGAAATAAATTGCTGATTGAAGCGAAAAATTTGATAGTTAGGAAAATATTGGGAAGGAGATAAATTGAAAATGGTGGCTGTAACAATACCTTTGGCGATATTGGGATTAATCATATATGCCTACTGGATATGGAATAAGTGCTCATTGGCCTTTCCATTCACGATAATTTTTTTGATTGAAATTGCATGGGGGATATTATCAATTATATGGATTGATAGTGGTATATATATTACAGAACAATTAAGAGATTCTTATACCACTGGAGCTGCAATAAGATACATATTACTTATGTTGCCATTTGCATTGGTATTTCCATATACTTTGCAAAAGAAAATATTACGTAAACAGTACAAAACTGTTAAATTTGAAATTCCAGGAGTCTCATTGGATAGTATTATTTGGAATTTATGCTTAATTTCTGTCGGATATATTTTCCTTGATTTAATGATTTCTGGTATACCATTATTAAGTAGTAGTGTTAATAAAATAGACTATTATACTAAATTTTCAAAACTTCCATTGGCGAGTACATTACATAATTTTATTATGCCATTTGCAATGTTGTTGTCAGGTATAAGATTTTCAAGAAGTATGCGAAAAAGTAAAGAATACTATAAATCATTAGCTGTAGCTGGTTCAATTATGGTTATTCAAATTTTAATGGATAATAAATTTTATGGATTATACGATTATGCAATTTGGTTTTCGATTCCTGTAATTGGAACGTATATAAAGAAAAAAATTGATGAAAAACGTGTAGCAAAAATCCCTTTTAAATATATTCTCATTACTTTGGTGATTTTAGGGATTCTATTAGGAATATGTTATAAACAATATGCACGATTAAACACAGATCCTTTTGCTGCACTTTTAAACAGAATTTTTTCACTTCAATCGCACACTTTTTGGGGAATTGATCTTTTAGCTCAAAAAGGAAAATTATCATTTGACTTTGATTGGATTTGTAAAGAAGTTTTAGCTGGTATTTCCGGAACCTCGTTAACAAATGGTGATTTTGGAATTGGGCGAGTGATGTATTTGGTAACTAAATCAACATATGCTTATGATATGTTAAGAAGTGGTGTGCAATTTGCAGGAAGCTTTTTAACAGTATCTCTTAGCTATGCGGGGTATATTGCTACTTTTGCATATTCTTTTATCATTGGATATATTACTGCAAGTATATGTGCAGTTTTTTATACCTATTTAAAAGGAAAAGATTTAGTCATGCTTTTTTTCTGTTTTTTATTATATAGAAGAATGTATGAATATTTTAGAGTTGGAAATCTTTCAATTATTTTGAGTTGGAAAATGGTGATACTCTTTATAATTCTTTTTGGAAGCACAAAAATAGTTTTGGGACGGCGAACTCAAGTAGAAACAACGATTTAAGGAGAAAGAATATGCAAATGAAAACATCTGTCATAATGACAGTCTATAATGGCTCTAAATATTTATTGGAGATGCTTGAATCATTGAGAAAACAAACTAGAGCTATTGATGAACTTCTCATATTTGATGATCGTTCAACTGATTCAAGCCAAATGATAATAAAGACTTATATTTCTAAATATAGGTTGAATAATTGGAAACTAGTTGTAAATAAAGAAAACAAAGGATGGGAAAAAAATTTTACAGATGGAATAAGTACAGCTACAGGAGATATCATATTCCCATGTGATCAGGATGATATATGGCATCTTGATAAAATTGAAAAAATGTCAACTGCGTTTGAAAATAATGATGACATTCTTCTTTTGGTATCTGGATATCATGCCTTCAGTGAAAACGGCGGGAAAATGGCTACTCAACAAAATGTACGGACGGAATCGGAAGATATAGTAAGTAAGATTGTATTTGACGAGAAATACTATCAAATACTCAGGCCAGGTTGTACAATGGCTTTTCGAAAAGAAATCATGCCTGCTTTTAAAACTTTATGGAAGGAAGGTACTCCGCATGATGCATTACTTTGGACGATTGCCTCGATACAGCAGAGATTATATTTATATCAAGGGACATTTATAGAATATAGAAGACATGATTCTAATGCGTCAAAGAATATATCACATGGATATAAATATAAAGTTAATGAGATAGAACGTACTGCATTAGTGAATGAATGGTATTTAAGTACATATGATGGGGATTTGCAAAAAAGAAAAACAATTGAATGTTGTACAAAGTGGTGTACTTTTAGAAAAAAACTTATTGTTGACAAGAAATTGGTTTACTGGATTAGATTGTGGCCTTTGAAAAAATATTATTTGAAACCTAAAAAGTATTTAGGTGATTTGTATTACTATCTTGTCAGATTGGGGATGAAAGAATGAAATTTGCTTATTTGATTATGGCCCATAATGAGCCATATGTATTGGAAAAGCTTATTCGAATGTTAGATTATCCGGATAATGACATATACATTCATATAGATGAAAAATCGCAGTTGATCAACAAAGATGCTCTTTACACAAATTCGGCACATTTGGTAGTAATACCGTCTCGAAATGTGACGTGGGGAGGAGTAAGTCAAGTAAATATTGTTTTAGATCTTCTTGCAGAAGCACTTAAAACTCAACATGATTATTATCACTTGATTTCTGGTGTAGACCTTCCTTTGAAAAAGCATTCAGATATGGTGGCATTCTTTGAGAATAACAACGGAAAAGAATTTATAGGTATTACACCGAATTGGGCAGAAAGCCCTTCCATTGCTAAAAGATATGAGTTACATTGGTTTTTTCAAGATAAAATTGGGAAAAAGAAAAATATTCTTTGGGTGCTATCAAGAATTATCACAAAAATTGAAATGATGTTTAGGTATAAAAGATATAAGAATGAGAAAATTCATTTTTATGGTGGGCCAGGATGGTTTAGTATAACTGGAAAAGCGGCAACTTATATATTGAATCATGGAGAATGGGCAAAAAATCGCTTTAAAGAAACAATATGTGGCGATGAAATCTTTATACAGACAATTATTGGAAATAGTGCTTTTGCTGAGAATATCTTTAATAAAGAAAGTGGAGATTCGTATGCTGAATGTTTAAGATATGCTAGATTTAATGGGCCTTCACCATTTGTTTTAAATATCGCGGACTATAATGTATTAGTTAATTCTAATTGTATTTTTGCCAGGAAATTTGGAACATCATTACCAGAAGAAAAAGAATTGGTTGATAAGATATTTGACATGTACAAATAGCACCGAATCTATTTTATTCAAAGTAAAATTAAGTAAGGAATACTTTCTACTACGATTGAAAAAATAAATATCATTATGAGAGAATAGCTGAAATAAAAAATAGTTCCGTGTAGACTGAATTCCAGAGAGAATTGAAAGTTTACACGGCATATTTTAAATGCTAATATATAGTTTATAACGAAAATAAGACAAACAAAAAAAGGAGTACAAGAAAAATGAACCTATCAAAAATACACCACATCGCAATCATCGTATCCAACTACGAATCCGCAAAGGATTTCTACGTAAACAAGCTTGGCTTTTCCATCATCAGAGAAAACTATCGTTCAGAGCGCAGGGACTGGAAGCTGGATCTGCGTGTGGATGAACACACGGAGCTGGAGATTTTTGCAGAACCAAATCCACCGAAGCGGGTGAACCGTCCGGAGGCTTGTGGTCTGCGTCATCTTGCTTTCTGTGTGGAGAGTGTGGAGCAGACGGTGAAAGAGTTGGCGGAGGTCGGAATCGAATGTGAGCCGATCCGTGTGGATGATTTTACCGGCAAGAAGATGACATTTTTTCATGACCCGGACGGATTGCCGCTGGAGCTGCATGAGTAAGAGGATTGGAACAAATGATATTTCGTAAGGCAGTAAAAGATGATTTTGACAACATAAAATCTCTGTACTGGGAGCTGATCGACCAGGAGCAGGGGGATCCATCGTTTCCACATTGGAAGAAGGGTATCCATCCTTCTGATGAAATGCTGCATAACAGTATTGATAAGAAAGAACTGTATGTTCTGACAGATGGCGGCGAGATGACCTTCAAAATGTATGCGCTGGTTTTGTGATCTATGGGTGAGAAAAGAGCGTATAAACCAAGAAAGCCCGGAGGTGGCCGCAGGAAATCAAAGCCGGAGTATGATGCCGAGAAGATCCTTAAGGAGCTGATGGATTCTGCTGTTGTGCTTTATGATGCCGGGATGTCTTTGCAGGCCATTGCTGATGAGCTGGGTCTGAACCCGATCAAGGTTCGGAAGCTGCTTATCACGGCTGGTGTGTATGTATCGGATATGGCGGAGAAGGTGCAGGTGACCTTTGATGATTTCAGAAAAACACAGGATCATAAAGCTGCTGTCCTTTCAACTGCAAATGCTCTTGGCCTGTCCAGGTCCTCTGTTACTTCATATCTTCCGTACAAAAAGGGTGTGTATTTTCCAGGTACAGCACCGGCAGATAAGATCAGTGTTGGAGCCGAGCGGCAGCGGAGGTACAGAGCGATGAAGCGTTGGAGGAATGCCCCAACAGAAGAAGGATCAGCAGATGTTCGTATAACAGCGAGATCAAAATGAAATAATGGTTGACAGAACTGGGAAAGAACGTACTGTTCGAGCAGGGCTTGCATATGTTGCATGAAGTAAAACAGCCATCAACTTGTTATTTGCTCTGTGAAATGATAAAATCAAAATAAAACAGGTGAGTTGTAACCTCGTGCTTGAGGAACAGCTTCAGAAAGGAGTCTGAATAGCATGGGAAGATTTGTGAACCCGGACAACAGTGCATTTCAGGTTGCTCTTAACTCCAGAATATATGTGGATAAGACTGGCCTGATCGAGTACACAAACAGTGTTCTTGATACAACAAATGCTTATATCTGCAATAGTCGGCCGCGCCGGTTCGGAAAATCTTATGCAGCTAATATGTTGGCTGCGTATTATAGCAAAGGCGCAGATTCTGAGCAGATGTTTTCTGGATTGCAGATAAGCAGGGAGGCCGACTTTAAAAAGCATCTTAACAAGTATGATGTGATCCGAGTGACTTTGGAACATAATTGTATAATAAAAAACACAAAATACAAAGACTGCCGCAGGTTTCGCGCCTGCGGCATTTTCCAGTTTGTACAAAAAACACAGAAAATATATTGGAAAAAGAGCGGGAAAAGGGTATAATGTCAGAGAAAGTGTGATTGATAAAATACAGACGTTTTTTTCTGCTTTGTCAGGTCATAAATAAGTGAGGCGGAGGATGTAACAATGGAACAGCAGCATATGTTTACCAACCGGATGATCCGTAATCTTCTGGTGCCGGTAGTGCTGGAACAGATTTTGAATTCGATAATGGGAACCGCAGATACCATGATGGTCAGCAATGTGGGATCTGCGGCTCTTTCTGCGGTATCGTTGGTGGATTCCATCAATGTGCTTCTGATCCAGGCTTTTTCGGCGCTGGCAGCGGGAGGCGCCATTGTCTGCGCCCAGTATATCGGACAGAGGAATTATGAGAAGGCGAATATGTCTGCCAGGCAGGTGCTTTTTATCATCACAGCGATCTCTGTAGTGGTGTCTGCAGTCTGTCTGATCTTCCAGAAGCCGCTTTTGAGGCTGATCTTCGGTGCGGTGGATGCGGATGTTATGCGTGCATCGGAAACCTATTTCTTTTTCACGGCACTGTCATTCCCCTTTATTGCGGCTTATGATTCTGCGGCTTCGATCTTTCGTGCCCAGGAGAATACCAAGGGGCCTATGGCCATCTCCATGATCTCCAATATCATGAACATTGGCGGAAACGCGGTTCTGATCTGGGTTTTCCACCTTGGTGTTGCAGGAGCGGCGATCTCCACACTGGTTTCCCGTATTTTCTGTGCAGTGGTTGTTCTCTGGCAGCTGCGTAAGGATCGTCAGCCTGTCGTTGTGAAGGATTACCTGAAGATCCGACCGGACTGGAGCATGATCGGACGGATCCTGGGACTTGGGATCCCTTCGGGAATTGAGAACAGTATGTTTCAGCTTGGAAAGCTTGCCATCCAGTCTACGGTTTCCACACTGGGAACAGCAGCCATTGCAGCGCAGGCAATGACCAATATCCTTGAGAACCTGAATGGTATCGCAGCCATCGGAGTAGGTGTGGGCCTGATGACCATCGTAGGCCAGTGTCTTGGTGCCGGTCGCAAGGATGAGGCGGTCTATTACATAAAAAAACTCTGCGTCATTGCAGAGGCAGTTATTATCGTAAGCTGTCTGATCGTGTATATTTTGGTCAGACCGGTGACGATCCTTGGCGGAATGGAGAGTACCAGTGCAGAAATGTGCATCCACATGATCACATGGATCACCATCGTAAAGCCTGTGGTATGGACAATGGCGTTCGTGCCGGGGTATGGTCTTCGTGCAGCCGGTGATGTGAAGTTTTCCATGATCACCTCCTGCTGTACCATGTGGGCATGCAGGTTCTGTCTCTGTGTTTTCCTGATCCGTGTCCTGGGCTTCGGGCCTATGGGTGTCTGGATCGGAATGTTTGCAGACTGGACTGTTCGTGGGATCATTTTTACCTGGCGTTTCCACAGCCGTAAATGGCTGGAGCACAAGGTAATCTGAAAAGGAGGGCATCGTATATATGAAGAATGGACTGGAAGACCAGTATGTCATAAAAAACAACAAGCGCCTCCGTTATGGCTACACAACAGGTTCCTGTGCAGCCGGGGCAGCCAGGGGTGCAGTCCGGATGCTGCTTTCGGGAGAGACTCTTTCCGAGGTAGAGCTTGATACCCCAAAGGGGATCACTCTCACGTTACAGCTTCACGATATTACCCGGGGCGAAACCTATGTCTCCTGTGCGGTACAGAAGGATGCAGGGGATGATCCGGATACCACCAATGGGATCCTGGTCTATGTAAAAGCGGAGAAGTTTTCTGTTTCAGCGGCAGAACAGGACGGGGAGGAACGGAAAACAGAGAGATCCCGGCCTCAGATCATCCTGGACGGAGGGGTCGGTGTGGGGCGTGTCACCAAGCCGGGACTTTCCCAGAACGTGGGCGAGGCGGCAATCAATCCGGTTCCCAGAGCCATGATCCTGCGGGAAGCCGAAGAGGCGGCCCAGGAATATGACTACGAGGGCGGTCTGAAGCTTACCGTATCCGTCCCTCAGGGGGAGGAGATCGCGAAGAAAACTTTTAATCCCCGTCTTGGCATTCTTGGCGGGATCTCCATACTTGGAACCAGCGGGATCGTAGAGCCCATGAGTGAGAAGGCTCTGATCGAAAGCATCCATGTGGAGATGAAGCAGCATTTCTGCCAGGGAGAAGATTTTATCCTGGTGACACCGGGGAATTACGGTGCGGATTATCTCAGGGAGCATATGTCCATTCCCTTTGAGAACAATATCAAGTGCAGCAATTATGTAGGAGAGACCATTGACATGGCCATTGATATGGGCGTAAAGGGCATTCTTTTTGTGGCTCATATCGGTAAGTTTGTAAAGGTTGCCGCCGGGATCATGAATACCCATTCCCACTGTGCTGACGGAAGGATGGAGGTTCTCTGTGCAAGTGCCATCCGTGCAGGGGGCTCTCTGGAATGTGCCAGAGAGATCCTGGAGGCGGGGACTACGGATGAGGCGCTGGCTGTTCTTGACAGCTATGGTATCCTGAAAGAGACTATGGCTGTGGTCATGGAGAAGATCCAGTTTTATCTGGACCACAGATCCTATGAGCAGATCCTTCTGGGTGCTGTGGTGTTTTCCAATGTATACGGACTGCTGGGGCAGACCCGGGATGCAGAGGAGCTGATCCATAAGATACAGGAGCAGGCAGTCGGGGTGGATGATATTTCATGACAGGAAACCCCGGTCCGGATGGAATTTTTTTAATTTCAAGACAAAATTTGATATAAATAACAGACAGGTTTTATCCTGTCTGGAAAATATAGTTAGGAGGAAAGAAATATGGCAGGTAAATTATATGGTGTAGGTGTAGGACCGGGAGATCCGGAGCTTCTTACCTTAAAAGCACTTCGTCTTGTAAAGGAGGCAGAGGTGATCGCACTTCCGGGACAGGTTCCGGAGGATACGGTAGCGTTTAAGATCGTGGAGGGGGCTTATCCGGAGCTTGGAAAGAAGGAGCTTCTTGCAGTTCCTTTTCCGATGTCCAAGGATCCTGAGGTGCTGAAGAGCTATCACGATGCAGGAGCAGAAAAAGTCAAGGCTGTCCTGGACCAGGGGAAAGATGTGGTATTTCTCACACTGGGAGATCCTACCGTGTATTCCACATATCTCTATATCCATCACAGACTTGTGGCTCAGGGCTATGAGACGGAGATCGTCTGTGGCATCACATCCTTCTGTGCAGTTTCCGCCCGTCTGAACACCGGACTTGTGGAGAAGGCAGAGCCTCTTCACGTGATCCCGGCTTCCTATCAGATCGAGGATGCGCTGAAGCTTTCCGGTACCAAGGTCCTTATGAAGGCCGGAAAGAAAATGAAGGATGTGAAGGCGGAGCTTCTTTCTCAGGGGGCAGAGGCCATGATGATCGAAAACTGCGGAATGCCGGATGAAAAGATCTACCGGACCGTGGAGGAGATCCCTGAGGATGCAGGATATTATTCCCTGATCATTATCAAAGAAAACAAAGACAGAAGAGAGGAATAGATTATGGTACATTTTGTAGGAGCAGGTCCGGGAGCACCGGATCTTATCACAGTAAGAGGTAAACAGTATCTGGAAGAGGCAGATGTGATCATCTATGCGGGATCTCTTGTAAATCCCCAGCTTCTGGAGTATTCCAAGGATGTGTGCACCATCCATAACAGTGCAAAGATGACCCTTGAGGAAGTGATCTCTGTTATGGAGAGAGCAGAGGCTGAGGGTAAGATGACCGTTCGTCTCCACACCGGCGATCCATGTATCTATGGTGCGATCCGTGAGCAGATGGATATCCTGGATGAAAAGGGAATCCCCTATGATTCCTGCCCGGGTGTCAGTGCCTTCTGCGGAGCTGCATCTGCACTGAACCTGGAGTATACACTTCCGGATATTTCCCAGAGTGTGATCATCACAAGAATGGAAGGAAGGACACCGGTGCCGGCAAAAGAGAGTATTCAGTCCTTTGCCGCTCATAATGCGACTATGGTTATTTTCCTCAGTACAGGTATGCTGGAGGAGCTGAGCCGCAGACTGGTGGAGGGCGGATACCGTGAGGATACACCGGCTGCCATCGTCTACAAGGCAACCTGGCCCGATGAGAAGAAGTTTATCTGTACAGTGGGTACTCTGGCGCAGACAGCAAAAGAGAACAAGATCACAAAAACAGCGCTTATGCTGGTAGGCGATGCGGTCAATGCTGCAAGCTATGACAGATCCAAGCTGTATGATCCGAGCTTTACCACAGAGTTCCGTGAGGCTACGAAATAAAATATGAACATTTCCATCATTTGCTTCAGTATGACAGGGCTGGAGACAGGGGAAAGGCTTCAGAGGGCTCTGGAAAAAGAGGGTGAGAGTGTCACCCTTGCAAAAAAGAGCCGTTACCTTCCGGATCCGATCTCTGTTTCCACCTCCCAGTGGGCAGGGGAACAGTTCCGGACAGGAAAAGAGGGTGTGATCTTTATTGGCGCCTGCGGGATCGCAGTGCGCAGTATCGCACCTTACATTGCCGGAAAAAAGACGGATCCGGCTGTGCTGGTGATCGATGAGTGTGGAAAATTTGTCATTGCTCTTCTTTCCGGACATCTGGGCGGAGCCAATGAGCTGGCTCTTCGCTGTGCCGGATATCTTAAGGCGGTGCCGGTTGTGACAACAGCCACAGATCTTCACAGCCGTTTTGCAGTGGATGTTTTTGCAAAAAAGAATGGCTGTGCTATTTTTCATATGAAGGCTGCAAAGGAGGCTTCTGCAGCCCTTCTTGCGGGAGAGAGCGTTGGCTTTTACAGTGAGTTTCCATGGGATGGAGAGCTGCCGGAGGGTCTGGTGCTTTGCGGGAAAGACGGAAGGCCCTCAGCTGCAGCGGATCCGGAGAATGGTGAGAAAGCCGGTGAGGCACCGGAAACAGGTATTGCGGTGACGATCCACAGAGGTTGCCTGCCCTTTAAAAATACAGTCCATGTGGTGCCGCCCTCTGCAGTTCTGGGAATGGGCTGCCGCAGGGGAAAGGATGCAGCCTCCATCCGGAAGGCGGCAGAGGAATGTCTGAGAGAATCGGATGTTTACAGAGAAGCACTGAGAGCCATTGCCAGTATCGATCTGAAGAAGGAAGAGGTGGGACTTCTTTCTCTGGCAGAAGCCTGGCAGCTTCCGTTTCTGACCTTTACAGAGGAAGAGCTGAAGGCAGTGCAGGGTGAATTTACCCCGTCACAATTTGTAAAAAAGATAACAGGTGTAGAGAATGTCTGTGAGAGAAGCGCGGTTCTGGGTTGCGGACAGGGTACACTGATCAGAAAAAAAACAGGCCGGGACGGTGTGACCACCGCCCTTGCAGCCGGAAATCGGAGGATACGTTTTGAGTAAGATTTATGTTGTAGGAATTGGCCCGGGTGCGTATGACCAGATGACTGGAAGAGCGATCCGTGCATTAAATGAAAGTGATGTGATCATCGGTTACACGGTGTATGTGGATCTTGTAAAGGAGTATTTTGCAGGCAAAGAGTTCATGACCACACCGATGAAAAAAGAGGTAGACCGCTGTGTACTTGCTTTTGACGAGGCAAAAAAAGGAAAAACCGTTTCCATGATCTGCAGTGGTGACGCCGGTGTCTATGGCATGGCAGGTCTGATGTATGAGGTGGGAGAAAACTATCCGGATGTGGAGCTGACCATTATCCCGGGTGTGACAGCAGCCACAGGCGGCGCCGCAGTGCTGGGTGCACCGCTGATCCATGACTTCTGCCTGATCAGCTTAAGTGATCTTCTGACTCCGTGGGAGAAGATCGAGGCAAGGCTTCTGGCAGCAGCACAGGCGGATTTTGTGGTATGCCTTTACAATCCGTCCAGCAGAAAACGTAAGGATTATCTTCAGAAGGCTTGTGATCTGATGATGAAATACAAGTCCCCGGATACTGTCTGCGGCACGGTTGCCCAGATCGCACGTGACGGCGAGACTGCACAGGTTATGACACTGAAGGAACTCCGTGATACAGAAGTGGATATGTTTACTACCGTATTTGTGGGAAATTCACAGACTAAGAATGTAAACGGCAAGATGGTAACACCAAGGGGATATAAGAATGTATAAAGCCATTGTTTTTGCAGGGACCACCGAGGGCTATGCGCTCTGTGAGTTCCTTGCGGAAAATCATGTTCCGGTCTATGCCTGTGCAGCTACGGAATATGGCGGCTCCCTTCTGAAGGAAAATGAATTTCTCCATGTCAGCGCCGGAAGGCTGAAAACCGAAGATATGGAGGAGCTTTTCCGAAGGGAAGCGCCGGAGATCGTTCTGGACGCCACTCATCCCTATGCAGCAGAGGTGACAAAAAATATCCGGACTGCCTGTGAGAACGGAAGCATCCGCTATCAGCGTGTCCTTCGCCCGGAGGGGGAGAAGAACAGGGAAGCCATCTATGTGGAAAGCACGGAGAAGGCGGCAGAACTTCTTTCCGGTACAGAGGGGAACATTTTTCTTACCACAGGAAGCAAGGAGCTGTCTAAATTTACAGTGATCCCGGATTACCAGGAGAGGCTTTTTGCCCGGGTGCTGTCCATCCCTTCCGTGATCAGCTCCTGCGCGGAGCTGGGGATCGAGGGAAAGCATCTCATCGGTATGCAGGGGCCATTTTCCACAGAGATCAATGAAGCCATGCTTCGACAGTTTCAGTGCAGCTATCTGGTCACCAAGGATACCGGTCTGGCAGGTGGATTCCCGGAAAAGATGGAGGCTTGTCAGCGCTGCGGCGTCACACCTGTGATCATCGGAAGACCATTGCAGGAGGAGGGGCTGTCCCTGCCGGAAGCAAGGGTATTTCTGGCAAAGCTGTTCGGCCTTACCCTGTCACAGAGGATTTCTCTTGTAGGCATCGGCATGGGTGCGGAAAAAACCCTGACTTTGGAAGGAAAGAAGGCCTTTGATGAGGCGGAGCTTCTGATCGGTGCAAAGCGTATGACAGATGCCGTACAGATGCCGGGGCAGATGGTTCTCCATGAGTACCGCAGTGATAAGATCGTGGAGTATATCAAGACACATCCACAGTACCGTACCGTTGCCATTGCCCTTTCCGGCGATGTGGGCTTCTACAGCGGCGCAAGGAAGCTGATCGATCTTCTGGATGGTGATGTCCAGGTGATCTGCGGGATTTCTTCCGTTGTCTATTTTATGGCGAAGATCGGTCTTTCCTGGGATGATGCCAGAATCGTCAGCGCTCATGGAAGAGACTGCAATCTGATTGCCCTGATTCGGCATAACCCCAAGGTTTTTTCCATTCTGGGAACAGAGGATGGGGTGGCTCGCCTGGCTTCTCGTCTGGTTGCGTATGGAATGGGTGATGTGACCCTTTATGTGGGTGAAAATCTTTCCTACGAAAATGAAAAAATCTTTCATGCCAGTGCAGCAGATCTTACAGAATACCGGGGCGATGCGTTAAGCGTGGTAACTGCGTGCAATGAAAAGGCAGTACCTTTGCCCGCAGTTCACGGGATCTGTGATGAGGAATTTCTCCGTGGGAAGGCGCCTATGACAAAGGAAGAGGTGCGTACGGTTTCTCTGTCCAAGCTTCGGCTTCAGGAGGATTCTGTCTGCTATGATGTGGGAGCGGGTACAGGCTCGGTTTCTGTTGAGATGGCGCTTCGTGCCTGGAAGGGGCAGGTCTATGCCATCGAGAAAAAGGAGGATGCCCTTGCTCTTCTGAAGGAGAACAGGCGGAAATTTGCCACAGACAATCTGGAGATCGTGCCGGGTACTGCACCGGAAGCAATGGTGGAACTGCCTGTTCCGACACATGCCTTTATCGGCGGGTCTTCCGGAAATATGAATGAGATCATCCGGCTTCTTCTGGACAAAAATCCAAAAGTACGGATCGTGATCAACTGCATCACCCTGGAGACGGTGACGGAAGCCATGAATGCCATACGAGATTTCAGCCTGACGGATGTGGATATCGTACAGCTGTCTGCGGCAAGATCAAAATCTATCGGAAGGTATCATATGATGATGGGTGAGAATCCGATCTATATCATTTCCTGCAGCGGAAGATGGGAGGAGATTTAGGTGAAGATCCCGAGAATACTTCTTGCGGCAGGTGCCAGCGGAAGCGGAAAAACCCTGATCACCTGCGGGCTGCTTCAGGCGCTGGTGAACCGTGGCCTTAAGGTGGCTTCTTTTAAATGCGGCCCGGATTACATAGATCCTATGTTCCACAGCCGTGTGATCGGTACAAGATCCCGAAACCTGGATACGTTTTTTACAGATGGAGACAGAACCCGGTATCTTCTGGCAAAGAACGCATCGGACTGTGAGATCGCAGTGATGGAGGGAGTCATGGGGTATTATGATGGTGTAGGAGGGATCACCTCCAGAGCCAGCGCCTATGATCTGGCCTCCACCACAGATACACCGGCGATCCTGATCGTAAACAGCCGTGGCATGAGTGTTTCCCTGGCTGCCTATGTAAAGGGCTTTCTGGAATACAAAAAGGACAGTCATATCTGTGGCGTGATCTTTAATCAGATGTCTCCCATGCTGTATCCCAGGATGAAGAAGCTTCTGGAAGAGGAGCTTTCCGTAAAGGTGCTGGGATATGTTCCGAAGGTGGAGGACTGTGTGATCGAAAGCCGTCATCTGGGGTTGGTGCTTCCGGAGGAGATCCCGGAGCTGAAAAGCCGTCTGCAGAAGCTTTCCGAGGTACTGGAGAAAACCCTGGATATCGATGGGATCCTGGAGCTTGCAGGGGAAGCACCGGAGCTTGCGGCACCGGAGACGGAAATGCTGATACAGAAGGATACTGCCTTCGGATACCGTACAGAGGAAAAGGTGCGGATCGGTGTGGCGGATGATGAAGCCTTCTGCTTTTTCTATGCGGATAATTTAAATCTTCTGGAGCAGATGGGAGCGGAGCTGGTACGTTTTTCACCCATTCATGACAGAGAGCTTCCGGAGAATCTGGACGGGCTTCTTTTAAGCGGCGGTTACCCGGAATTAAACGGGGAGGCGCTGGAAGAAAATCAGGAAATGTGCACCCGGATCCGGGAAGTTATCCTGGATGGAATGCCTTGTCTGGCAGAATGTGGCGGATTCATGTATCTTCATCAGGAGATGGAGGATATGGAAGGAAAGCAGCGCAGAGTCTGCGGGGTGATCCCTGGAAGGGCTTACCGGACACCGAAGCTGAACCGGTTCGGCTATATCACCCTTACGGAAAAACAGGATACCGGACTTGGTGAGATCCCGGCTCATGAATTCCATTACTTTGACTCCACAGATTGCGGAGAGGATTTTCATGCGGCAAAGCCGGCATCTAAAAGAGGATGGGATTGTATCCATGACCGAGGCAGGCTGATGGCAGGATTTCCGCATCTTTATTATTACGGAAATCCCAGGGTTCCGGCACGCTTTCTGAAGAACGCACTGGAATATAAGAAAGAACGGAGGCAGAAAAAAGATGCTGAAATATAGTCTTCCTGCACTGGTCATAGGATTTGTGCTGGATCTTCTGATCGGAGATCCCAGATGGCTTTATCATCCGATCTGTGTCATCGGCAATCTGATCGCAGTGCTGGAAAAGGTGATCCGGAAGATTTTTCCGAAAAATCACGGCGGTGAGCTGACAGGAGGCTTTCTGATCGTAGTGCTTGTCGGTCTGTTCAGCGGCGGGGTGCCGCTTCTGGTGCTTTATTATCTTTACCGGTATCTGCCGGTGACCGGATTTGTGCTGGAGGTTTTCTGGTGCTATCAGCTTCTTGCCACCCGTTCCCTGAAAGATGAGAGTATGAAGGTTTATGACCGGCTGAAAAACGGAACTCTGGACGAGGCACGCTATGCGGTGTCCATGATCGTAGGCCGTGATACCAGAGAGCTTACGGAAACCGGCGTGACAAAGGCTGCTGTGGAAACCGTTGCGGAAAATGCATCCGACGGCGTGATCGCCCCCATGCTTTATATGGCTATCGGCGGGGTGCCGCTGATGTTTTTGTATAAGGGTATCAATACCATGGATTCCATGCTTGGATATAAAAATGACAAATATCTTTATTTCGGCCGTATTGCGGCAAAGCTGGATGATGTGGCCAATTATATCCCTGCCAGGATCTCCGGATGGCTGATGGTGGCAGGAACTGTTTTTACAGGAATGGATACAAAAAACGCGGCAAAGATCTACAAACGTGACCGGAGAAATCATGCAAGCCCCAACTCTGCTCAGACAGAGGCTGCCATGGCCGGAGCGCTGGATGTACAGCTTGCGGGAAATGCATATTATTTCGGGAAATTATATGAAAAACCCACGATCGGGGATCCGATCCGCCCGGTGGAGCCGGAGGATATCAAAAGAGCTAACCGGCTGATGTACGCGGCATCCATACTGGGGGTGGTTGTATTTGGACTGCTCAGTGCGGGGATCCGGTTCGGGTTATTAAGGTAACAATAAATACAGACAGGAGAATGACCAATGACAAAACACATACATGGAGGAGACGTATATAAACATAAAGACTGCCTGGATTTTTCGGCAAATCTGAATCCTTTGGGAACACCGGAAAGTGTGAAGCAGGCCATTATCCACAGTCTGGATCATATTGCACAGTATCCCCAGGTGGGATGCGGCGTTCTCAGGGAAAGGATCGCAGAATCGGAAGGGGTAAAAGCGGAAGAGGTAATATGTGGTAACGGAGCAGCAGAAGTGATCTTTACGCTCTGTCATGCAGTAAAGCCAAAGCGGGCTCTGATCCCGGCGCCTACTTTTGCGGAATACGGACAGGCTCTGGCCAGCACTGGCTGTGAGCTGGAATATTACATGCTGACGGAAAATGACGGTTTTGTGCTCAGTGAAGCATATCTGGATATCCTCCATAAGGGACTGGATATGGCTTTCTTATGTAACCCCAACAATCCTACCGGCATGCTGATTCCCCACAGGCTTCTGAAAAGGATCCTGGAAAAATGCAGAAAGCTGGATATCCTGCTGGTGGTAGATGAGTGTTTCCTTGATTTTGTAAAGGAACCGGAAGAGTATTCTCTGAAGCGTTCTCTTTCCGGGTTCAATAATCTTTTTATCCTGAAGGCATTTACAAAAAGATATGCCATGGCCGGTGTGCGGCTGGGCTATGGCCTCTGTTCTGACAGAAAGCTGCTGGAAAGGATGGAGCTCTGCGTTCAGCCATGGAATGTTTCCACCATGGCCCAGGCAGCCGGGCTCCAGGCACTTACAGAGACGGAATATGTAGAGGAGGGAAGACAGCTTGTTTTTCGGGAGGCACAGTGGCTGAAGGATGAGCTGGCCCGCATTGGGTATAAAGTATTTCCGTCGGAAGCAAATTATATTTTCTTTAAAGGACCGGAGGAGCTCTTTGACTTCTGTCTGCGCAAGCGGATCCTGATCCGTGACTGCAGCAATTATCCGGGTCTTACAAAGGGGTATTACCGGATCGCGGTAAAGCGCCATGAAGAAAATGTAAAACTGATCGAAGTACTTGAGGGAGGTATATTATGGCAAAAGCAATAATGGTACAGGGAACCATGTCCAATGCCGGAAAAAGCCTGCTGGCTGCGGGACTTTGCAGGATCTTTAAGCAGGATGGATATCGTGTGGCTCCTTTTAAATCACAAAATATGGCACTGAATTCCTTTATCACAGAGGATGGTCTTGAGATGGGACGGGCCCAGGTCATGCAGGCAGAGGCAGCCGGGATCCGGCCGTCTGTCCTGATGAATCCGATCCTTCTGAAGCCTACCAATGATGTAGGCTCCCAGGTGATCGTAAACGGAGAGGTTCTTGGAACCATGAGTGCTAGGGATTATTTCAAATATAAGAAGACCCTGGTCCCGGATGTGATGAAGGCGTACAACGCTCTTGCAGCAGATAACGATATCATTGTCATCGAAGGTGCGGGAAGTCCTGCCGAGATCAATCTCAAGGATGAGGATATTGTAAATATGGGTATGGCAAAGATGGCCAAGGCACCGGTCCTTCTTGTGGGAGATATTGACCGTGGAGGTGTTTTTGCCCAGCTGATCGGTACGGTGGAGCTTCTGGAGGACGATGAGAAGGCTATGGTAAAGGGGCTGATCATCAACAAATTTCGCGGAGATAAGACTATTTTGGACCCTGGTGTTGTCATGCTTGAGGAAAGAAGCGGGATCCCGGTGGTGGGTGTGGCGCCTTATCTGGATATCCAGGTGGAGGATGAGGACAGCCTGACGGAGCGTTTTGACCGGAAGCAGGAAGCCGGTGTCATTGATATCGCAGTGGTCCGTACACCAAGGATTTCCAACTTTACGGATTTTAATCCTTTTGAGAGCATTCCCGGAGTTTCTCTCCGCTATGTAAAACACCCGAGAGATCTTCACTCTCCGGATATGATCATCCTTCCTGGAACCAAGAACACCATGGGTGATCTGATCTGGATGCGGGAAAGCGGAATGGAGGCAGCGGTTCTCAAGGAAGCCTCCAGAGGCAAGCTGATCTTTGGTGTCTGCGGCGGCTATCAGATGCTGGGCGAGACCTTAAGCGACCCTCATGGAGTTGAAAATGGCGGTTCCATGAAAGGAATGGGACTTCTTCCCATGGAAACGGTATTTGCCGAAAAGAAAACCAGGACCAGGGTGCAGGGGCATTTCGGTCAGCTGTCCGGTGTGTTTGCTCCTCTTTCCGGTGCGGAGATCGAGGGCTATGAGATCCATATGGGCGAAAGCATCCTGAAGGACAATGCAGGAACAGCCACGAAGATCACAGACAGCGTCAGCGGTAAGAAAAAAGAAGAGGGTGCTTTTGCAGGAAATGTGTGCGGAACCTATATCCATGGCGTTTTCGATAAGGAAGCATCTGCAGAGGCGATCATTCGCGTGATCGGTGAGAAAAAAGGTATTGATGTGGAAAATATGACAGGCGTGGATTTTGCGGCATTTAAGGAACAGCAGTATGATATCCTGGCTGCAGAGTTGCGGAAGCATCTGGATATGAAAAAAATCTATGAGATACTGGAAAACGGGATTACGGAGGAAGAATAGAAATGAAAGTTGAGCTTGAAAATGTAAAACCCATGGAGATCGAAAAAAGAAGCTTTGAGATCATCACAGAAGAGCTGGGGGATACTCCCCTGATCCCGGGAACAGAGCTGATCGTAAAACGCTGCATCCACACAAGCGCAGATTTTGATTATGCAAAAAATCTCTGCTTCTCGGAGGGGGCAGTGGAGATAGCCATGGACGCCATTCGCAACGGTGCCTGTATCGTCACAGATACCCAGATGGCAAAGGCCGGGATCAACAAGCGTGCACTTGCCCGCTACGGCGGTGAGGCTTATTGCTTCATGTCCGATGAGGATGTGGCTGCCCTTGCAAAAAAGAACGGGACTACCAGAGCCACAGCCAGCATGGACAAGGCAGCAGAGATGGATAAAAAGCTGATCTTTGCCATTGGAAACGCACCTACCGCACTGGTACGTCTTTATGAGCTTATTGAGAACGGAAAGCTTTCTCCTGAGCTGATCATTGGTGTGCCGGTAGGCTTTGTGAATGTTGTGCAGTCCAAGGAGCTAATCATGCACGCAGATGTGCCTTATATTGTGGCAAAAGGACGCAAGGGTGGAAGCAATATTGCTGCGTGCATTGTAAATGCCCTGCTCTACATGATCGATAACCGGAGAGATTAGGAGCCGGTAACCTCCTTCAGAAGCTGACAGGCAGGCAGAAAATCCTTGGATGGAATGGAGGAGCAGGAGAGGACCAGGGTGACCTCGGCTCCGTTTTCTCTGAGAACCTCCAGTCCCAGACCACGGTTCCGGGCTCTGTCTGTCAGTTCACTGCCTGTGAGAGAACAGGGAAGAGTAAGGGCAAGGCTGGTTCCTGCGGTTCCTGTTTGAATCTGGCAGTCCTGGCCGAAGGTTTCCCGGACAGCCTGGGAAAGAGCCTTCAGCTTCTGGGAATAAAGGCGGCGGAGCTTTCTAGTCTGGGAAGCCAGATGCCCGTCGCGGATAAACTGGCAGAGCGCGATCTGTTCTGCCTTGGAAGCAGTCTGATTATAAAAGGCTGCTTTTTTTGTATATTTTTCCCGGAGAGAGCGTGGCAGTACCATGAAGCTGACACGGATGGAGGGCAGCAGCAGCCTGGAAAAGGAACCGATATAGACAACGTTTTCACCACCTGCAAGACCGAAAAGTGAAGGTGTCGGCTTCTGGAAATAAACAAATTCGTTTTCGAAATCATCCTCAATGATCAGATGGTCATTGATCTCCGCATGACGGATCAGCTCCAGGCGTCGTTTTACCGGCATGATCTCGCCCCATTTCGTCATGTGAGCAGGAGAAACATAGATCACATCGCAGCTTTTGTCCCGGTAATGGACATCAAAGCCGTAATCCTGAAAGATGGTGCTGCATGTGGTGAAGGACGGTGTGGGGAACGAAACGGTTTTCCGTTCATGGATTAGAGGACAGAGGATCTGGAGAAGGGGCTGGAGACCGGCTCCTACTACAATGTCATCCGGGGAGCAGATCACATTTCTGCGTTCCCGGATATAGTCTGCGAGAACCTCCCGGAAATCGCTTTCGCCCTGGGGTTCGCCATAAGAAAGCATACGTTCGCCCTGGCGGAGGGCGCTTTTGATGTAACGCTGCCACAGATCAAAACGGAAGCTTTCCCGGTCAACACCGGAAGAGGCAAAATCATAAAGGCAGGGCGTGATATCCTTATCCTGTTTTTCGGGGGGAAGCAGATGCTGCTTGGAAGCAATGCTGGTGACATAATAGCCGCTTTGTGCCCTGGCGATGATATAGCCGTCTGCTGCCAGCAGAAGATAGGCATTTTCGATGGTGGTACGGCTCAGCTTCAGCTCCTGGGCGCATTTGCGGAGGGAGGGCATTTTGCTTCCGGGAAGGAGACGGCCTTCCAGGATCAGCTTCCGGTAATAGTGATAAACCTCCAGATAAAGGTGTTCTTTTTTGTGTTCTGCAGATATATTTAACATAAGTATGATGATTTCCTTCCAAAAATGATTGCGTAAACCTGACAGTTCATTCTATAATATTACAGAAAAAAACTCAAGACTGGAGAATTACCATGAAAAAAATAGCAGTGATCAATGATCTTTCCGGGCTGGGGAAATGTTCACTGACAGCAGCGATCCCGGTGATCTCGGTGATGGGAGTCCAGGCGTGTCCACTTCCCACCGCTGTTTTAAGCAACCAGACCGGTTATGAAAGTTATTTCTGTGAGGATTTCACAGAGCATATGGAACCATATATGGAGCAGTGGAAAAAAAGAGGATTTTTCCCGGATGGGATCTATACAGGATTTCTTTCTGACGATAAGCAGGCAGACAGGATCCTGAAATTTATGGATGCGTTTGCAGGGAAGGATACTCTGATCCTTACAGATCCGGTGATGGGGGATGACGGCGCGGTTTATCCGATCTATACAGAAGAGCTTCGCAGCCGGTTCTGCGAACTGACACGTCGTTCCTATGTGATCACACCGAACCTTACGGAAGCCCTCCTTCTTCTCTACGGAAAAGAAAAAATGGAGGAGATCTGGAAGGAACTGCAAAAGGCATCAGAGGCCCGGCGGATGGAAGAGATCCGGGAGATCGGGTGCGGACTTGCCCGGAAATTTTCACTTCCTGCCGTTGTGATCACCGGAGTGGATCACAGGGAGGAGGGGCAGCCTCTGAAAATGGGAAATCTTGTCCTGGAAAACGGAAACAGCTCCTGGGTATTTGCAGAGAAATCTGGCGGAAGCTATTCCGGGACAGGAGATCTTTTTGCATCCGTGCTCAGTGCAGGGCTGGTAAAAAGATATTCCATGAAAACCTGTGCAGAGCTGGCCGTGGACTTTATCTCGGCATCGATCCGGGATGCGGTGGAGGAAGGAACAGACCGTAACGATGGTGTATGCTTTGAACAGCATCTCGGCATGCTGCTTCCATAAAAACATGAGGGGATAAAAAAGAGCTGACCGTCAGGCCAGCTCTTCCCATTTTTCATAAAGCTCTTCCAGTTCTTCAGCGATGGCTGCTTTTTCGCGGCTCAGCTTTGTACATTCCGCTACATTGGTGCAGACATCCGGAAGGACCATGGTTTCGTCGATCTCGCTGTCTCTTGTTTCCAGCTCTTCGATACGGGCTTCGACTTTTTTCAGCTCGGCTTCCCGTTTTCGTTTCTTTGCCTGTTCTTCCTTCATCTGCTGCCAGGAAAGCTTGTTCTCGGAAACCGATTTTTCTTCGGCAGGTGCCTCCGGAGAAGTGCTTCCCGGTGCATAGGTACTGGTCAGCTCCTCCTTCTTTTCCAGATAGTAATCATAATCACCGATGTAATTTACCACTGCCTGGTTTGTCAGTTCCATGATCCTGGTCGCAGTCTGATTGATAAAGTAACGGTCATGGGATACATAAAGGACTGTACCGGTGTAGCTGACCAGTGCTTCCTCCAGGATCTCCTTGGAGGCAATATCCAGATGATTGGTAGGCTCGTCAAGGATCAGGAAGTTGGCTTCGGAAAGCATCAGTTTTGCAAGGGAAACACGGCCTCTTTCTCCACCGGAAAGTGCGGAGATCTCCTTGAAAACATCATCTCCGGTAAAGAGAAATGCGGCAAGCATATTTCGGATCTCGGTCTCTGTGAGAGTCGGATAAGTATCGGAGATCTCCTGGAAAATCGTCTTGTCCATATGCAGAACATGATGTTCCTGATCGTAATAACCGATCTGCACCTTGGAACCAAGGGAAAATTTGCCGGCATCTGCCTCAATAAGACCGTTGATGATCTTCAGCATGGTGGTCTTTCCGGTTCCGTTGTTTCCGATCAGTGCCACACGCTCGCCGCGTTTGATATCAAAGGAGATATCGGAGAACAGGGTCTGTCCCGGAAAAGCCTTGGAAAGCGCTTCCACGTGGAGCACATCGTTTCCGCTTAACACCCGTGGTTCCAGCGAGATACGCATCCGGTCCTGGAGCTCAAGAGGCTTTTCGATCCTCTGTACACGGTCCAGCATTTTTTCACGGCTTTCCGCACGCTTGATGGATTTTTCACGGTTAAAGGATTTCAGCTTGGCGATAACGGCTTCCTGATGCTTGATATCCCGCTGCTGATTTAAGTATGCCTTGTACTGTGCGTCACGAAGTTGAGCCTTCTTGAGAGCATAGGCAGAGTAGTTGCCGCTGTATACGCGGGTCTGTCCGGCTTCGATCTCAATGACCTTGGTGACTACCTTATCCAGAAAATAACGGTCATGGGAGACGATAAAAACAGCTCCCGGATAATTCAGAAGATAAGTTTCCAGCCAGGAGATGCTTTCCATATCCAGGTGATTGGTTGGCTCATCCAGAAGCAGGATATCCGGCTTGGAAAGAAGCATCTTGCCCAGCGCCACGCGGGTTTTCTGACCGCCGGAAAGAGTTTCGATCTGCTTGTCATAATCTTCCTCCGTGAAGCCGAGACCCTTTAAGACACCGGTCAGCTCACTTTTGTAAGCGTATCCGTTCTCCAGCTCAAACTGATGGGTCAGGCGGGTATAGGTTTCCATCAGACGGTTCAGCTCATCACCGGTCACCGTGTTCATTTCCTGTTCCATATTGCGGATACGGCGTTCCATATCGATGATGTGCTGCTTGGTGGTAAGAAGCTCCTCGTAGATGGTATGATGTCCGTGGATATCCTGGTACTGGGCAAGATAGCCGATATTTTTATCCCGGGCAAGCACCACGGTACCGGAATCAGCAGAAAGCTCCTGCATGATGATACGCAGCAGTGTGGTCTTTCCTGCACCATTGCATCCGATCAGAGCAGCCTTTTCACGGTCTTCAATGTGAAAGGATGCATCATTTAAAATTACTTTTTCGCCAAAGGCCTTGCATATATTCTGACATGATAAAATCATAAAAACTGTCCTCCTGTATAAAGAATCACCCCTGTTTATGTCTGAACAGGGAAAAATCCTCCACCTATTATAACGGAAACTGCCGGGATTTCAAAGAAAAAATCAATTATTAGAAAAATTATAAAGAAATTTGTACAGAATAGACAACTTTAATTGACAGGAAAATGTCAATTCGTTATAATTAACCTAGTGTAAGGTAAGGAGGAAAACTATCGTGGAGACAAAACAAATCTCGAAAGCGGTGATTAAGCGTCTGCCACGCTATTACCGCTACTTAGGAGAGCTGATGGAAGATAATGTAGAACGTATTTCTTCCAATGAATTAAGTAAAAAGATGCATACCACAGCTTCTCAGATCCGTCAGGATCTTAATAATTTTGGCGGTTTTGGGCAGCAGGGGTATGGCTATAATGTACACTATCTTTATACAGAGATCGGTAAGATCCTGGGACTGGATACCGTTCATCCGATGATCATCCTGGGTGCCGGTAATCTGGGACAGGCACTTGCCAATTATGTGGATTTTGAGAAGCGCGGGTTCAGGCTGGTTGGTATCTTTGACGTAAATCCTGTGCTTGAGGGCATCGCAGTCCGTGGACTTGAGATCCAGATGCTCAGTGAGCTTCCGTTTTTCCTGAGAGAGAATAACGTGGAGATCGCGATCCTGACACTTCCCAAGAATAAAGCCAAGGAAATGGCAGATATCCTGGTGGAGAACGGGATCAAGGCAATCTGGAATTTTGCACATCTCGATCTTGAGACACCGGATGATGTGATCGTAGAGAACGTTCATCTTTCCGAGAGTCTGATGACACTGTCTTATAATCTCAGCAAATACAGGCAGGAACATGTGGATAAGTAAGAATTGTTAAGCTGCCGGAAACGGCAGCTTTCTCTATGACAGAGGGGAGGCAGAAGACAGAATGAAGAAGCTTGTTACCTGCAAAGAAATGAAGGATCTGGACTCCACAACGATCCGTGAGATCGGAGTTCCCTCCGAGGTTCTGATGGAGCGGGCGGCACTGAAGGTGGTAGAGGAAACAGAAAAGTATCTCCAGAAGGACGAAAGGATCCTGGTAGTCTGCGGAAGCGGAAATAATGGCGGTGACGGTATCGCTGTTGCCAGATTGTTCCATCTGAAGGGAATCCGGGTAGAGTTTTATATGGTCGGAAACAAAGATAAAATGACCAGAGAGACAGCTCTTCAGTATAAGATCGCTTCCGGTTATCGTGTCCCGGAGGTGAATAACCCGCAGTGGAGTGAATATACTACTATAGTAGATGCCGTGTTTGGGGTAGGCCTGACGCGTCCGATCGAGGGGCATTATGCTGATATCATCCATGAGATGAACAGTGCGAGGGCCAAAAAGATTGCAGTTGACATCCCGTCAGGAGTGAACGGAGATACTGGCCTGGAAATGGGAATTGCCTTCAGCGCCGATCTGACTGTCACATTTGCCTACCGGAAAAGAGGTCTTTGCTTTTATCCGGGAAGACTGTATGCAGGAAGGATCGTTACCGCCGATATCGGGATCTATGAGCAGGAAGCTGTGACTGCATCTGCCGCCTGTCTGGAAAATAAAGATCTGAAGCTGTTTCCGGAACGTGATCCCGGCGGAAACAAGGGTACCTTCGGAAAAGTGCTCTTTGTGACCGGAAGTGAGGGAATGTGTGGAGCCGCTTATTTAAGCGCCAGTGCAGCACTTCGTGCCGGTGCGGGAATGGTAAAGATCCAGACTGTGGAAGCCAACAGGATCCCACTGCAGATACTCCTTCCGGAGGCTATGGTCTGCAGCCGCTTTGATCAGGAATCCAATGAACAGCTTCTATCCTGGTGTGATGTGATCGTGATCGGACCGGGACTTGGAACATCAGTGGCCAGCCGTGAGAGAGAACAGTGGTTTCTCACGGCGGCTGCCCGGGAGAAAAAGCCGCTGATCCTGGATGCGGACGGCCTGAACCTTCTGGCTGCACATCCACAGTGGTACCAGTATCTGGGAGAGCATGTAGTCCTGACACCGCATATCGGAGAAATGAGCCGGCTCAGTGGCAGAACGATCCAGGAGATCCAGCATGAGATCGCAGATACTGCACTGAAATGTGCTGCGGAAACAGGCTCTGTGTGCGTATTGAAGGATGCATGTACGGTGATCGCAGATGAAAAAGGCCAGATGTATCTGAATCTTTCCGGTAATTCCGGAATGGCAACTGCAGGAAGCGGAGATGTGCTTTCCGGGATCCTGGCAGCAGTGTTATGTATGTATCTGAAAACGGAGGAACAGCCTCCCATGGTTTTAAAGGCCGCGTTAGGTGTTTATCTTCACGGACTTTGCGGTGATCTTGCAGCCGCTGAAAAAGGAATGCGCAGTATGCTGGCAGGAGATATCATAGAATATCTGCCCAAGGCATTAGCTATAGGTGAAGAGGAGTCGGGATTATGAAAAAATACGAGAGAGTAAAAGCACTGGTATCACTGGATGCCATTGCCCACAATTTTGAGGAAATGCATAAAAATGTCAAAGAAGGGACAAAGATCATCGCTGTGATCAAGGCGGACGGTTATGGTCATGGTGCCAGAGCTATTGCCCGTCTGATCCAGGACTATGACTATATCTGGGGATTTGCAACAGCTACTGCAGAGGAGGCACTGGAGCTTCGGCATGCAGGGATCATCAAGCCTGTCCTGATCCTTGGCCTTGTATTTGAGGAATATTATGAAGAACTTGCAGCCAACGATGTCCGGATCACCATATCAGATCTAAATACAGCGGCAGAATATGCAAAAGCAGGTGCACGCATTGGAAAAAATGTACATATTCATCTGGCTCTGGATACGGGAATGACAAGGATCGGATATGCGGATATTCCGGAAAATGCGATAAAGATCGAAAAAATCTCAAAAATCCCGAATCTGGTGATCGAGGGAATGTTTACCCATTTTGCCAGGGCGGATGAGACCGACCGTTCTCCTGCACTGGTGCAGCTGGACCGTTATCTCCGTTTTGCAGAGCTTCTGGAAAAAAGAGGCGTTCATATTCCGGTACGTCACTGCTCCAACAGTGCAGGTATCATCCGTGTTCCGGAAGCAAATCTCAATGTCGTTCGTGCCGGCATCACCATTTACGGTATTTATCCGTCAGAGGAGGTAGAACGTGATATTGTGAAGCTGACACCTGCAATGGAGCTGAAAAGTCATGTATCTTATGTGAAAAATGTGGAACGTGGAACAGCGGTAAGCTATGGAGGAACGTTTGTTACAGAACGCTTTACCAGAATGGCAACGATCCCCGTAGGTTATGCAGATGGCTATCCGAGACAGCTTTCCAATAAGGGCTGGGTCCTGATCCGGGGCAAAAAAGCTCCGATCCTCGGACGGGTCTGCATGGATCAGTTTATGGTTGATGTCACAGATATCCCGGAGGTGAAGGCCGGGGACGAGGTCACTCTGATGGGAAGAGATGGAGAGGAATTTATCAGTGTGGAGACACTGGGAGATCTTTCCGGAAGATTTTCCTATGAATTTGTCTGTGGGATCAGTAAACGTGTTCCGCGGGTTTATATCAAAGACGGTAAGGAATGCGGAGAAGAGGAGAGCTTTTTCCAGTAGATCCGTAAATACCCGGATCTGGAAAACGCCGGGTCAGACATAAGGCCGGTAAAAAAGTACCACGCATGGTATACACAAAGAAATTGTGGAAATACTTATCTGTAAAAAGGAATACGGCTTGCAAATAAGCCGGACCAGAATCGGAGTGTGAATTGTGTGGTTATAAAAAGAGGGGATATTTTTTACGCGGACTTAAGACCTGTAGTGGGCAGTGAACAGGGCGGCATCCGTCCGGTGCTGATCATCCAGAACGATGTGGGTAACCGTCACAGTCCCACAGTGATCTGTGCGGCAATTACATCAAAAATGAATAAGGCAAAACTGCCGACACATATTGAGATCGATGCATCCGCCTACGGGATCGAAAAGGATTCCGTGATCCTTCTGGAACAGCTCCGCACCATCGACAAGCGGCGTCTGAAGGATAAGGTGTGTCATCTGGACAGTGCTATGCTTGATAAGGTGAATCATGCGCTTGAGATCAGTCTGGAACTGACTTTTTAGGGGAACATGAGGAATTTTGACCGGTTTGTTTTCTGATTCTTGACGAAATCTTTCATAAGTGCTATATTAAACCGAGTTGCAATTATGTAAAACGGTACCCAAAATGAGCAGGGCACGAAAGAAAATATACGGTAACAAGGAGAGGAAGATACCATGTCAGGACATTCAAAATTTGCCAACATCAAACATAAGAAAGAGAAAAATGATGCCAAGAAGGGTAAGATCTTCACAGTCATCGGCCGTGAGATCGTTATGGCAGTAAAGGCCGGCGGCCCGGATCCTGCAAACAACAGCAAGCTTCGTGATGTCATCGCAAAAGCAAAAGCGAACAACATGCCGAACGATACGATCGATCGTGGAATCAAGAAGGCAGCAGGTGCGGATTCTGCAGACAGCTACGAGAAGGCTGTATATGAGGGATATGGTCCGAACGGTGTTGCTATTATCGTAGAGACTCTTACAGATAACAAGAACCGTACTGCAGGTAATGTACGTAACGCGTTTACCAAGGGTAACGGAAGCATCGGAACACAGGGATGCGTATCCTTTATGTTCGACCAGAAGGGTCAGATCATCATCGACAAGGAAGAACTTGAGGATGAGTGCGGCGAGATGGATGCGGACGAGCTGATGATGACAGCTCTGGATGCAGGTGCTGAGGACTTCAACGAGGAAGAGGACAGCTTTGAGATCATCACAGCACCGGACGATTTCAGTGCTGTACGTGAGGCTCTTGAGAAAGCCGGAATCCCGCTTGTAGAAGCACAGATCGCCATGATCCCGCAGACCTATGTGGAGCTGACGGATGATCAGGCTATCAAAGATCTTCACAGAACACTGGATCTTCTTGATGATGACGACGACGTTACTGACGTATGGACAAACTGGGACGAATGATCTCTGAATAGAAAGTAATATTTTGCATATAATACCTCCAGAATTTCAGATTCCGGAGGTATTTTTTTATGGAAAAACAGAGCGAAGAGAGAAAACAGAAGGAACTGGACCGGGAAGCGAGCCAGAACGAACAGATCCGGGAAACCGGGCAGGCAGTGCTCGATGGAAATTCCCGGAAGCATAAAGTGGAGCTTCTGACGGTGATCGGGGAAATCGAAGGTCATGAATCCGCGCCGTCTCACAGCAAAACAACCAAGTATGAGCATGTACTGCCAAAGCTGGCTCTCATTGAGGACGATGAGGAGATCGAGGGGCTTCTGATCCTTTTAAATACGGTAGGAGGAGATGTGGAGGCAGGGCTTGCCATTGCGGAGATGATCGCGTCTCTGAGTATCCCTACGGTTTCCCTGGTGCTGGGCGGGGGACATTCCATAGGTGTACCCATGGCGGTATCAGCAGATTATTCCTTTATCGTGCCAAGTGCTACCATGGTGGTCCATCCGGTTCGTCAGAACGGAATGTTCATCGGCGTGGCGCAGTCCTACCGCAATATGGAAAAGATCCAGGACCGGATCATTGCCTTTGTATCCGGACATTCACATATCACGGCAGAGCGGATGGAGGAGCTGATGCTGGATACCTCCCAGCTTGTAAAAGATGTGGGGACTATGCTGGAGGGTGAGGAAGCGGTAAAGGAAGGACTCATCGATGAAGTAGGAGGGATCCGGGAGGCACTGGACCGATTGTATACCCTTATCGAAAGGAAAAAAACACAGAAATAACCAGTTTTGTATGTGGCTTTTGATGATATTAGTTGCATAAGACTAACATAGTTGCGCTGTGCTGTGGTAAAGAAATTTGACAGAAATTGTAAATCTACTCTTGTCATATGCTGATTTTTAGCGTATTATTAATAAAGGTTTATAATTTGCGCGAGGAGGAAGACCATGTATAAGGTTTTAAAAGCTGAAACGCTGGCAGCTAAGATCCATCTTATGGTTGTGCATGCACCACGTGTGGCAAGCCACTGTCTGCCAGGACAATTTATCATTGTGAAACTTGACGAAAAGGGAGAAAGGATCCCGCTTACCATCTGCGATTACGATCGCGAGGCCGGTACAGTTACCATCGTATTCCAGGAGATCGGAGCATCTACCATTAAGATGTCCGCACTGAAGGCGGGAGATTCATTCCGTGATTTCGTAGGACCTCTGGGATGTCCGTCTGAGTTCGTCCATGAGGATATCGAAGAACTTAAGAAGAAAAAAATGGTATTCGTAGCCGGTGGTGTCGGTACCGCACCTGTTTATCCGCAGGTTAAATGGCTCCATGAGCACGGCATCACAGCGGATGTTATCCTTGGTTCCAAGACTAAGGATATGGTTATCCTTGAGAAAGAGCTTGGCGCTGTTTCCAATCTTTATGTTACAACAGATGACGGTTCCTATGGCCGTTCCGGTATGGTAACAAAGACTCTTGAAGATCTTGTGACAAACGAGGGCAAGCATTATGACGTCTGTGTAGCAATCGGACCGATGATCATGATGAAATTTGTCTGTCTTCTTACCAAGAAGCTTGGTATCCACACAATTGTCAGCATGAACCCGATCATGGTTGACGGAACCGGTATGTGCGGCGCTTGTCGTCTCCAGGTCGGTGATGAGATCAAATTTGCCTGCGTAGACGGACCGGAGTTCGACGGACATCTCGTTGATTTCGATCAGGCTATGAAGAGAAGCCAGATGTATAAGACCCAGGAGGGCCGTGCATTACTGAAGCTTCAGGAAGGCGATACCCACCACGGTGGATGCGGACATTGCGGAGGTGACAACTAATGGCAGATGCAAAAATGTTAAAAAAAGTTCCTGTAAGAGAGCAGGATCCGAAGGTACGTGCGACAAACTTCGAGGAAGTATGTCTTGGATATAATCAGGAAGAAGCAATGGAAGAGGCACAGAGATGCCTTGGCTGTAAGAAACCGAAATGTGTAGAGGGATGTCCGGTATCCATCAATATTCCGGGATTTATCGAGCACATCAAAGAAGGCAACATGGAAGAGGCTTACAAGGTGATCGGTTTATCTTCCGCACTTCCGGCTATCTGTGGTCGTGTATGTCCGCAGGAATCCCAGTGTGAGGGACAGTGTATCCGCGGTAAGAAGGGCGAGGCTGTTTCTATCGGTAAGCTGGAGAGATTCGTTGCAGACTATGCTCTGGAGCATGATATCAAACCTGCAGGAGCAGAGGTTAAGAACGGACATAAGGTTGCAGTGATTGGTTCCGGTCCATCCGGACTTACCTGTGCAGGTGACCTTGCAAAGGCAGGATACGATGTCACTGTATTCGAGGCTCTTCATGAGCTTGGCGGTGTTCTTGTTTACGGTATTCCGGAGTTCCGTCTTCCGAAGCAGAAGGTTGTTAAGAAAGAGATCGAGAAGGTCAAAGAGCTTGGCGTTAAATTCGAGACAAACGTTGTCATCGGTAAATCCACTACCATCGATCAGCTGATCGAGGATGAGGGCTTTGAGGCTGTATTCATCGGTTCCGGTGCAGGACTTCCGATGTTCATGGGTATCCCGGGTGAGAATGCAAGCGGTGTATTCTCTGCAAACGAGTACCTGACAAGAAGCAACCTCATGAAAGCATTCGATGATTCCTATGATACACCGATCGCAGCAGGCAAAAAGGTTGCAGTTGTCGGCGGTGGTAACGTTGCCATGGATGCTGCAAGAACAGCGCTGAGACTTGGTGCTGAGGTACATATCGTATACAGAAGAAGTGAGGCAGAGCTTCCTGCACGAGCAGAGGAAGTTCATCACGCTAAGGAAGAGGGTATCATCTTTGATCTTCTTACAAATCCGAAGGAGATCCTCGTTGATGAGAACGGCCACGTAAACGGTATGAAGGTTGTCAAGATGGAGCTTGGTGAGCCGGATGCATCCGGAAGAAGACGTCCGGTAGAGATTCCTGGTTCCGAGTATGATATGGATGTAGATACTGTCATCATGTCTCTTGGTACTTCACCGAACCCGCTGATCTCTTCCACAACCAAGGGCCTTGACATCAACAAGAGAAGATGTATCGTTGCCGAGGAAGAAACCGGTAAGACATCCAAGGACGGCGTATATGCCGGTGGTGACGCCGTTACAGGTGCAGCTACCGTAATCCTTGCCATGGGTGCAGGTAAAGCTGGTGCAAAAGGTATCGACGAATATCTGAAAAATAAATAAGCAGAAAGTCTGTTTATAAACAGATCCTCCGACTGTGTTTTCTGATGCAGTCGGAGGATTTTTTTTCTTGCAGATCAAAAAAAGAACATTTGTTTGAAGTTTTTGCCAAGTGAAGATTGTAAGTTTTACTCAGTTATGCTATAATGTGTTGGAAAAAATTTAAGAAAAGGAAATATCATTATGTCAGTGATACATGCGATTATATTGGGAATCATTCAGGGAATCACCGAATTTCTGCCGGTGAGCAGCTTCGGACATCTCTGTGGAGTGCAGGATCTTTTGGGCGGTACCAGAGGCTCCGGTGTGCTTTTTGAAGTGATGCTCCATCTGGGAACTATGATAGCTCTGATCCTTGTTTTTCTGAAGGACATCAAGAAGATCGGGATCGAGCTGATCGGAATGATACTGGATCTGATCGGAAATGCCAATATTTTTCTCTATAACCGTAGGACTGGGAAAGAGCTTACCTACGCAAAGATCATAAGCGGAACTTACCGGAAGCTTACTGCCCTGATCATGGTATCCACTATTCCTACAGTCCTGATCGGATATCAGTGCAAACGACTTGTTGTGCGAAGCGCATCCTCACACATGTTTTCCGGGATTGGAATCCTTCTTACAGGTGTGATCCTCCTTGTTGTGGACTACAGTAATATCAATGGCAGCAAGGGAACAAAAGAAACCAGCTTCGGAGATGCTATGTGGATGGGTATCTGCCAGGGTCTTTCTGTGTTTCCGGGACTTTCCAGGCTTGGACTTACCATGAGTGCAGGACTTTTCTGCGGCCTCGGAAGAAAGTTTGCAGTGAAATATTCGCTGCTGATGAGCATTCCGGCTGTGTTGGGAGCTTTTTTTGTGGAGATGGGAGAGTTCACTTCTGTTCATATGACTGTTGGCCAGGGATTTACTTATGTTCTTGGAATGATCGTGGCCGGGATCACAGGCTATCTGGTGATCCGTTTTATGCTTAAGCTTTCGAATCAGGTCAGACTGCGTTATTTTGCATTTTATTCTTTTGCAGCCGGAATCCTTATTCTGGCAGCGAATTATATTTGATATCAACTGGGAGGAGTCTGACAATGGCAGCTTCAAAAACGACAAAAAAAAGAAAAAGAAAACCTGCGGCGAAGCAGCAGCCTGTCGGTAACCGCTTTCAGACAGAGATTCTGATCCTTGTGATGTTTGCGGCCTGCCTGATCCTGATGATCAGTGCATTTGGTATGGGAGGGATCGTAGGAAATGCCATCAGTGCCGTATGCTTTGGCATCATGGGACTTTGTGCATATATTTTCCCGATCCTGCTTTTTGCCGGAGTTACGTTCCTGATCGTGAACAATACCAACCGCCTTGCCTACAAAAAGGTACTGGCGGGCGTGGTATTTTTTGTGTTCCTCTGCGGTTTTCTTCAGCTGATCACAGAGGGTTATACGCCAAGCACCACGTTTTCGGATTATTATTCACTGAGTTCGGAATACCGTACCGGCGGTGGAGTATTCGGTGGTGCAGTATGTATTTCCACAGCATCCGCTTTTGGCGTTGTGGGCGGAACTGTGATCATCGTTCTGGTGCTTCTTGTGTCTCTCATCATCATAACACAGAGATCCTTCTTCGGATTTATGAATAAGATCCTGGACTTTTTTACAGATGCAGCAAGAGAGGGCAGAGAAGCTTATCTTGAGGGACAGCCGGACAGAGAAAAGCAGAAGGAGCTTCGCAGAAAGATCCGTGCGGAAAAAAGAGCGGAGAAGATCCGCCGGCTGGAAGAAGAGCTGGAGGAAGAAGAACTTGCCCTTACAGAGAAAGATCCGGAAAATATCTCAAAAAAACAAAAGAAAAAAACAAGAAGATCGCAGAAAGAAAGACAGGCTGCGGTGAAGGCGAACCGGGAGGGAGAATTTAATCTTCCTTCTTTCCTCGATGAACAAAAGGCTGTACTTCCGGCAGATACAGATCTGACAGAAGAGGATCCAGGGCCTGATGAGAAGCCGGAGGAGCATGCTCAGCCGCTGGAATTCCAGATCCATCGTTCACAGCCGCAGCCGGCCCGGGAAGAGTTGGAGGAGCCGGATTTCGAAAGAGAAATGCAGGAAGCCGAAGAGGAGGATGCTTATGCCGGCTACGAGGATGTGGATATTCCCGAGATGCAGCAGGTCCTGCCGTCAAAAACTGAGACAGCAGTAAAAGCTTCCCGGGAAACAGGAAAGGCAGCCGCTCCCGCTGAGATAAAGGAGGATCCTCAGCCGGAAGCTGAACAGAAGGCATCCCATCAGCCCTCCAGAAACCCGAAGTCATCTCAGACAGAGATCGAGCATGGGATCAGAAATATCCAGCATGAGATCAGCCAGGGGGAAGCTCCGGAGAAGAAACCATATCAGTATCCGCCGCTGAAGCTTCTGAAGCGCGGAGATGGCAGATCTCAGGGAGATTCCGATGCACATCTGCGCAAAACAGCACAGAAGCTTCAGGAAACCCTGCATAATTTCGGTGTTAATGTAACCATTACTAATGTGAGCTGCGGACCTACCGTTACCCGCTATGAGCTGCAGCCGGAAATGGGTGTGAAGGTCAGCAAGATCGTTGGTCTTTCCGATGATATCAAGCTGAATCTTGCTACACCGGATATCCGTATCGAAGCACCGATACCGGGAAAGGCAGCCGTGGGGATCGAGGTCCCGAACAAGGAGAACAGCGCGGTCATGCTGCGGGATCTTCTTCAGTCAGAGGAGTTTAAAAATGCAAAATCCAAGCTGTCCTTTGCAGCAGGTAAGGATATTGCCGGAAAACCGGTAGTGGCAGATATTGCCAAGATGCCGCATCTTCTTATCGCCGGAGCAACCGGCTCCGGAAAATCCGTCTGCATCAATACGCTGATCATCAGCATCCTTTATAAGGCTACACCGGATGAGGTGCGTCTGATCATGATCGATCCGAAGGTGGTGGAGCTCAGTGTATATAACGGGATCCCGCACCTGTTCATTCCGGTGGTCACAGATCCGAAGAAAGCGGCCGGTGCGTTGAACTGGGCTGTTTCCGAGATGACCAGCCGTTACAATGCCTTTGCGGAATATGGGGTACGTAATCTTGGAGAATATAATAAAAAGGTTGCCAATATGCGGGTCCCGGAGGGAGAAAAGGCACCTGAGAAGATGCCGCAGATCGTGATCATCGTGGACGAGCTTGCGGATCTTATGATGGTTGCGCCGGGAGAAGTTGAGGATGCGATCTGCCGTCTGGCCCAGCTGGCACGTGCAGCAGGTATACATCTGATCATTGCTACCCAGAGGCCATCGGTCAATGTCATCACAGGTCTGATCAAGGCCAATATGCCGTCCAGGATCGCATTTTCCGTATCTTCCGGTGTGGATTCCAGAACGATCCTGGATATGAACGGTGCCGAGAAGCTTCTTGGCAAGGGCGATATGCTGTTTTATCCTCAGGGGTATCAGAAGCCGGCCAGACTGCAGGGTGCTTTTGTTTCAGATGAGGAGGTCAGTGCAGTCGTAGAATATGTTTCTGACAAAAACCAGGGTGCTGTTTATGATACCTCCATCGAGAAGCAGGTCAATACAGCCGGTGTCCCGGGAGGAGCCGGCGGCGGTGACAGAGATGTCTATTTTACAGAAGCCGGTAAATTTATCATTGAGAAGGAAAAGGCCTCCATCGGTATGCTCCAGCGTATGTTCAAAATCGGATTTAACCGTGCGGCAAGGATCATGGATCAGCTTTGTGACGCAGGAGTGGTAGGTCCGGAGGAAGGAACCAAGCCAAGGAAGGTTTTGATGTCAGCAGAAGAATTTGAGAATTATCTGGAGGAGAACGGCGGATGAAAATAAGTATCCTGACAGTAGGGAAGATCAAGGAAAAATATCTGCGGGATGCCATTGCGGAGTATTCCAAGCGCCTTGGGCGTTACTGCAAGCTGGAGATCATAGAAGTGTCCGACGAAAAAACACCGGATAATGCCAGCGAAACAGTAGAAGATGCCATTCGGAACAAGGAAGGGGAGCGTCTTCTTAAATATATCCGGGATGATGCGTTTGTGATCACTCTGGAGATCGGAGGCGAACAGCTGACCTCTGAGAACTTCGCACGGAAGATCAACGAGCTGGGAATACGTGGGACCAGCCATATCCAGTTTGTGATCGGCGGCTCTATCGGTCTTGGAAAAGAAGTACTGAAGAGATCAGACTATGCTTTAAGCTTTTCGAAGATGACATTTCCTCATCAGCTGATGCGTGTGATCCTTCTGGAACAGATCTACCGCAGCTATCGTATCATCAGCGGAGAGCCCTATCATAAATAATATCATACTACATATCTGCAAATATCTTGACAATTTTCGGATATGTAGTATGATAAAAAAAGAGTAGCACTCGAAGCTCAAGAGTGCTAATAATCACAGAAAGAAGGAAATGAATATGGCATTAAAACCAGTTGCAGACAGAGTTATCGTAAAATATTTTGAGACAGAAGACAAAACCGCATCCGGCATCGTACTTCCGGACAGCTCCAAGGAGAAAACCCAGCAGGCAGAGGTTATCGCAGTAGGTGGCGGTAAGGTCGTAGACGGTAAAGAAGTACCGGTACAGGTAAAGCCGGGCGACCGTGTGATCTACGGAAAATACACAGGAACCGAGATCAAATATGAGGGTGAGAAATATCTGGTGATCAACGCAGATGATATCATTGCCATCGTAAAAGACTGATGAAGAGTTTTTATCGTAATTTTCTGAAATTATGCTCCATGCTGGTGCTGCAGAATGTAGTGACCTTAAGTGTCAATCTTGCGGACAACATTATGCTTGGAGCCTTTAGCGAAACTGCATTATCCGGTGTGACCACCGTAAACCAGGTACAGTTCGTCTTTCAGCAGCTGCTTATGGCGCTGGGAGACGGACTTGTCATATTCGGAAGTCAGTACTGGGGAAAGAAAGAGACAGAGCCGGTAAGGAAGATCGGTGCCTGGGCCATGAGCACAGGCTTTTTTATTGCCCTTGTGCTGTTTATCCTGGCCAGTCTTTTTCCAACACAGCTGCTGGGGCTTTTTACAACAGATCAGGCGATTATCGAAGCCGGTCTTTCCTATCTGGCGATCATCCGGTTTACTTACTTTTTCTTTGCGGTGACGCAGATCCTGCTTGCTACACTGCGCTGTGTGGAAATTGCAGGGGTTGCCTTCGGGCTTTCGGTAATGACTTAAGTGTAGTAATGGTAGGAATGTCCTATCAGATGCCGACAAACGGTGGTATCATCCGGGGAAGCGGAAGCATCGCTTATTCCATGAAGGTGGACCTGATCAGTACCTGGGGGATCGTGATCCCTCTGTCCATGTTTATGGCATTTGTGGTCAAGGCATCTCCGGCAGTGGTGGTATGCTGCCTGAATGCAGATCAGATCTTTAAATGCGTGCCTGCATTTTTGAAGTGCAATTACGGACACTGGATCAAAAATATGACGAATTAAGGAAATATATATAGATCAGAGGCAAGATACAGAAAATTTATCTTGACGCCTGTGTGATCTGTATGTAGAATAAATACAAGCTTTAACGAAATGCAGTAAAAAAATCTCTGAAGAGCCAGGGACAGCTTGACAAAGGTAATATGGTATAGTATTATCTTGCTTATATCATATTAAACTGGTGGGAAAAGAGGTATACTCACTGAAACACAGGAGGAACAGGAAATGAGAAAAAAAGTACTGGCAGCGCTTCTGGTAGCTGCAGTGGCAGGAACAACTGTTATGTCAGGAATGACTGCTTTTGCAGCAGAAACAGAAGGAACCAAGGCGGAAGGCGGAAATATTACCATTGCAGAAACAGCAGATCCGCAGAACATCAATCCGCTTTATGTTGTGGATCAGACAAGCTTCGATATGATGCAGGCACTGTACAGCCCGTTTTTTGAGATCGTGAACGGAGAGATGTATTACGGAAACGGACTTTGCGAAAGTGTAACAGCCAATGATGATGCCAGCGAATTCACACTGAAGCTCAAAGACGGACTGAAATGGCATGACGGTCAGCCGATCACAGCCGATGATGTGGTATTCACCATGCAGGTGCTGGTAGATGAGAAGCAGAATGTTCCGTATTCTTCTTACGGATACGTTAATGACAAGGCAGTAGAGGCAGAGAAGGTTGATGACCTTACAGTCAAGATTTCCCTTGGATCATCTTCCGCAGGATTTCTTGGTGGACTGAGCCAGGTTTACTGTATTCCGAAGCATATTTATGACGGCGTGGAGAATATCGGAGAAAGTGATCTCAACAATGAACCGGTGGGAAGTGGTCCTTTTAAGTTCGAGGAATACAAATCCGGAGAGTATTATAAAGTAACAAAATTCGATGACTATTTTGATGATGTAAATCTGGATTCCATCACCTTCAAGATCGTAAAGGATTCCAGCTCCGCCAATGCGGCACTTGCAAGCGGAGATCTGGATGCACGTCTGATCAGCGCAGATGATTACGATACCGTCAGTGCTTACGATAACGTAAACATCAATACCTATAATTCCGGACGTGTCAACGCCATGTTCATGAATGAGCTGAACGAAGATCTTCAGGATGTAAAGGTACGTCAGGCGATCGCATACGCACTGAATAAAGAGGAGTTCTGTCAGTTTGCTTTCCTTTCCGAGGATTATGCAGAGCCTGCAGATTCTATTTTTACACCGGATACACTCTACTATACAAAACCGGACAATACCTACGACAATGATCCGGCTAAAGCACAGGAGCTCCTTTCCGAAGCAGGAAAGACAAGTCTTTCTCTGAACCTGATGTATATCTCCACAGATAAGACAATGGAGAGTGAGGCTCTGTATGTACAGTCTGCCCTTGCCAATGTAGGAATCACCATCAATCTTCTTCCTACAGATGAGTCTACCTTCAAGAATAAGACAAAGGATCCTGAGTGCACAGATTATGATCTGGTACTGAGCTTCTACACTCTGGGAGAAGAGCCGAGCCTTTATGCAGACATGAGTTCTTCCGTCAGCCGTTCCAACTATTCCAGGATCAAGGATACAGATCTGGATGCATTGTGGGAAGAGGGCAACAGCACTGCAGATGAGACAAAACGTGGCGAGATTTATAAGGAGATCCAGAATACGATCAATGATAACATGTATATCTATCCGATCGCTTATTCCAATGGTTTCTATGCGGTAAGTAAAGATTTCGGAGGCTTTGATGAATGTCTGTTAAAAACTATTTATTATGATTATTCCAAGATCTACACATTGGAGAAATAAATAATTTTATAGCGGATGAATACCGGAAACAGAAAGAGGCTGACGCGTTTTTGCGCCAGCCGATTTCCTGTTTTCGGGGAAAATAAAGGAGGTACATTTTGAAGAAGATCGTAAACCGTCTGATACAGTGTATTCTGACACTGTTTATTGTCTCTGTTCTCTGCTTTGCACTGACAAAAGCAGCGCCCGGAGATCCTGTCCTGACTTATGTGGAACCAAATATGAGTGAAGAATATATCCAGAACCTGAGAGAAAGCCTGGGACTTACAAAGCCTGTCTATGAGCAGTACTTTCTGTGGCTGGGAAGGATCCTTCACGGGAATTTCGGAAATTCCCTGATGAATAACCGACCGGTCCTGACACAGATGCTGGAGAGGCTTCCTGCAACCGTGATCCTAATGGGAACCAGCATGCTGCTTGGTTTTCTCATTGCCATTGTACTGGGCCTGTATTCCGGAAAGAATAAAAATGGTGTTCTGGATAAGATCACCAGCATGTTCTGTTATGTAGGTATCTCCATTCCTACGTTCTGGTTCGGTATCATGCTGATCTATCTCTTCAGTGTGCATCTCCATATCCTGCCAAGTATCGGTATGCATTCAGACGGCAACCGTTCCTTAGGAGATCTGATCCTGCATATGGTCATGCCTTGCGCAGTTCTGACCTTTGCAAATGCGTCACAGTACATCCGGTATTTAAGAAGCAGTACCATTACGGAAATGTCCTCCGATTATGTTATGGTGCAGAAGGCTTACGGAATGAAAGAGTCTGGAATCCTTTTCCGGCATGTACTGAAAAATGCCATGCTTCCTATGATCACAGTTCTCGGAATGAGCCTGCAGTCTCTGGTTTCCGGTGCCATTATCACCGAGCAGGTTTTTGCATGGCCGGGAATCGGTCAGCTGGCAGTGACCGCTGTTATGCAGTATGATTATCCCCTGATCATGGGAATCACCATGTTTACCGCGCTTCTCGTGGTGCTCGGAAATCTTCTGGCAGATATCCTGTATGCTGTCTTTGATCCGAGGATCCGCAAAGCAGGATGTTAGGAGGTAAAGGGACATGAGAGAAAATATCTGGAAAAATATCAAACTTGGTTTTAAGACAAATAAACTTGCAGTGGTAGGTGCAGCAGCGATCATCCTGCTGGCACTGATCTCCATTTTTGCCTTTTTGTATCCGGTAGATCCCAATGCCATCAGCGCCACAGAGAGACTGAATGCTCCTTCCATGGCGCATCTTTTCGGTACGGATGATATGGGACGGGATTATCTGGCCCGCTGTATTTACGGAGGAAGAGCATCCCTTCTGGTGGGCTTCCTTTCCATGGTGCTTTCGACAGCCCTTGGTGTGATCATCGGTTCCATCAGCGGTTTTGTGGGAGGAACGGTGGATGCGGTGCTGATGCGTCTGGTGGATGCACTGATGAGCCTTCCGACATTCCTGATCATGATCGTTATGAATGCCTTTCTGAAACCGGGACTTCAGAACATTGTCCTGATCATCGGCTTTCTGACCTGGATGAATATTGCCAGGATCGTCCGTGGCGAGACTATTTCCCTGAACGAGAGAGAGTATGTCATCTATGCAAAGATCTCCGGACAGAAGAAATTCTCCACCATTGTACATCATATCCTGCCTAACATCATGCCTACCATTATCGTGGCTGCAACCATGAACATTGCCAATGCCATCCTGATGGAATCTGCACTGAGCTTTTTCGGCCTGGGTATCCAGCCGCCTACGGCTTCCTGGGGAAGTATGCTGAGCAATGCACAGCGCTATATCCAGCAGGCACCGTATCTGGCTATTTTCCCCGGAATCCTGATCCTGATCACGGTCGTCAGCTTCAATTATCTGGGAGAAGTATTAAGAAAAGTATTCGAGCCCAAGTAAGGAGGACATTTACATATGGAAAAATTACTGGAAGTAAAAGATCTGAAGGTGTCTTTCTTTACAGACCTTGGAGAGACACAGGCAGTAAAAGGTGCAGGTTTTGCCATCGGTGAGGGGGATTTTTTCGGGATCGTAGGAGAGTCCGGAAGCGGAAAAAGCGTGACCACCAAATCCATTCTCCGTCTCGGACCATCCAACTGTAAGATCATGGGTGGTGAGATCCTGTTCCGGGGAGAAGATATCCTGAAGAAAAATGAAGCAGCGCTCCGTGAGATCCGCGGTGGTGAGATCGCCATGATCTTTCAGGATTCTCTTTCCGCACTGAATCCGGTTTACACTGTTGGCAATAAGATGGTAGAGCTGATCCGACGCCATACCAATATGAACAAAAAAGAAGCAAAGGCCCGGGTGCTGGAGCTCCTCACAGCCGTTGGCATCACAGACCCGGAAAAGGCTATGAATAGCTATCCCCACGAGCTTTCCGGTGGTATGCGCCAGCGTGTGATGATCGCCATGGCCATGAGCAGTGATCCGAAGATCCTGATCGCAGATGAGCCGACCACAGCCCTGGACGTTACGATCCAGGCGCAGATCCTTCATCTACTTCTGGAACTTCAGAAAAAAAACAATATGAGCATCATCCTGATCACCCATGATCTGGGCGTTGTAGCGCAGACCTGTAAACGGGTAGCTGTCATGTGTGGTGGCTACGTGGTGGAAGAGGGAACTGTAGAAGAAATCTTTCTTCATCCGGGACATCCCTATACACAGGCACTGATCGCAAGCATGCCGCGGGTGGGAGGTACCTTTGAACAGTTTCTGGAGAGAGATCTTTCGGACGGAAACGGTGATCTGTGTCCCTTCCTGAATCGCTGTAAATATGCGGACAAAACCTGTGAAGCCTGTCTTCCGAAATATTATGAGGCTTCAGAGGGACACAGGATATTTTGTCACAGAAGGGAGGAGAAGAGATGAGCAAACCCTTAATTGAAGTAAAAGATCTGAAAGTATATTTTAAACAGAAATCTCCGAAGCTTCTGTCCTTTAAGCCGGGCATACTGAAGGCTGTGGATCAGGTAAGCTTTTCGATTGAAAAGGGGAAAACCTTCGGTCTGGTAGGAGAATCCGGAAGCGGAAAATCTACCATCGGAAAGGCAATCCTACGTTATCATAAACCCACAGGCGGTGAGATTTTTTATGAAGGAACAGAGATCGGAGCCATGGGGGAAAAAGAACTGCTTCCATACCGCAAAAAAATGCAGTCCGTTTTTCAGGATCCCTATTCCTCTCTGGACTCAAGCCATACAGTGCAGGATATCATCTGTGAGCCTATGGCGATCCATAAAATGTACACGCAGAAAGAACGTAAGGAGCGTGCAAAAGAACTGATCCGCGTGGTTGGCCTCAAAGAGCAGGATCTTTTGAAGTATCCTCATGAGTTTTCCGGCGGACAGCGTCAGAGGATTTCCATTGCAAGAGCACTTTCCGTACAGCCGGAATTTGTAGTCTGCGATGAGCCCATTTCTGCGCTGGATGTTTCCCTGCAGGCCCAGATCGTCCAGATGCTTCAGGATCTTCAGGAAAAATACGGGCTGACCTATCTGTTCATCAGCCATCAGCTGCAGGTGGTCCAGAAGATCTGTGATGAGATCGGGGTGCTTTATCTTGGAAATCTCATGGAGATCGCAGATGCAGATAAGCTCTATTCCAATCCGCTGCATCCTTATACAAAAATGCTGATCTCCTCGATTCCGGTTCCGGACCCGAGAGTCAAAACTCTGGATCAGATCGTTACGGATACCGGAGTACAGTCCAGATCTATCGGGGGCTGCCGCTTCCATAACCGCTGTCCGTGGTGTGAGGAACGCTGCAGACAGGAAACCCCGGCACTTCGTCAGGTGGAGCCGGGACATATGGTAGCATGTCATAAATATCAGGAAAAGAAATAATCATAAAATACGGGAAGGTAAATAAAAAAGTGGACAAAAATATATATAAAAACTATCTGGCGATCCTCCGTGAGGAGATGATCCCGGCTATGGGATGTACAGAACCGATCGCTCTGGCCTATGGTGCGGCAAGAGCAAGAGAGATCCTTGGGAAAGAGCCGGAGCGTATCGTAGCAAAATGTTCCGGAAATATCATCAAAAATGTGCGTTGTGTGATCATTCCCAATTCAGGAGGCTTAAAGGGGATTCCTGCAGGTGTGATCCTTGGGGCGGTGGCAGGAGATGCCTCACTGAATATGGAAGTTCTTTCCAAAGTCGATGAAAAGGGCAGGGCACGCTGCCGGGAACTTCTGGAGGCAGATATCTGTAAGGTGGAGCTTCTGGACACGCCGGTAGTCCTTCACATTATCATCGAAATGTATGCCGGTGAAGATGCCGTCAGCCTAGAGATCAAATACGATCATATTAACGTGACCAGGATCAGCAAAAACGGAGAGATCCTCCTTGATGCAGATAAAGCAGTGGAAGAAAAGGAAGAGACGGACCGCGGCCTGTTAAATCTGGAGGATATTCGGGAATTTGCAGATACCGTAGAGCTTTCCGATGTAAAGGAGCTTCTGGATGCGCAGATCAGAAGCAATATGGCCATTGCTCATGAGGGAATGACCGGAAAATACGGCCTGGGTATCGGGCGCGTGATCCGTGAAAATTATTCTCACGATATGCTCACCAGAATGAGAAGTCTTACTGCAGCGGCTTCTGAGGCACGTATGGGTGGCTGTGATATGCCGGTTGTCATCAATTCCGGAAGCGGAAATCAGGGAATTGCATGCTCTGTTCCGCTGATCGTCTATGCAAGAGAGATGGAGCTACCGGATTACAGCCTCTACAGGGCTCTGGTGTTTTCCAATCTCCTCACAGTTTATCAGAAGCAATATATAGGGAAGCTGTCTGCCTTCTGCGGTGCGGTATCGGCCTCCTGTGCAGCCGGAGCTGCCATTACCTATATGGTAGGCGGAGATATTTCCCTGATCAAAAAAACGATCGAGAATACCCTTGCCAATATTCCGGGAATCATCTGTGATGGGGCCAAGATTTCCTGTGCTGCCAAGATCGCAGCCTGTCTTGACGCAGCCTTTCTGGCGCATCATCTTGCCATGAACGGGCAGTCTTATGCACCTTATACAGGAATTCTCCAGGAAGAAACCGCAGAGACCATCAGCTGTGTGGGACAGATCGGAAAAGACGGTATGAAGGAAACAGACAGAGAGATCCTCAAGATCATGCTGGAGCATTAATCCGCATCGGAGACGGCACAGATTAAACAGAAAAGGTTGGATTTATGGACAACGAATTAAGAATTGCAATACTGATCGATGCAGATAATGTATCAGACAAATACATCAAGATCATCGTGGATGAAGTGGCAAACATCGGCATAGCCACCTACAAACGGATCTATGGAGACTGGACCAGTGCACGGCTTTCCTCCTGGAAAAATGTCCTCCTGGAGGATTCCATCATCCCTATCCAGCAGTACAGCTATACCACCGGAAAAAACGCCACCGATTCAGCGATGATCATTGATGCCATGGATATTCTGTATTCCGGAAATGTGGATGGATATTGTATTGTTTCTTCGGACAGCGATTTCACCCGTCTGGCAGCAAGGCTCCGGGAATCCGGAATGCTGGTCCTGGGTATGGGGGAGGAGAAGACGCCGAAGCCGTTTATTTCCGCATGCAACCAGTTTAAATATCTGGATCTTCTCTACCGCAACCAGCAGGAGGAAGAGAAGAAGGAAGATCTGGCTACTGCAGCAGAAGCTAAAAAATCCGGAAACAGCAGCAAACAGAGCAGCTCCGGCTCCAGGAAGAACAAAGATCTCAAGCGGGTGCGCAAGGCCATTAATGCCATCATCGAGAAATTTTCTGACGAAGAGGGATGGCTTTCCTCCGGACAGCTGGGCGACCAGCTTGGGAAACGACTTCCGGATTTTGATGTGCGTAATTACGGATATTCCAAGCTGACCCCCTTTATCAAATCTCTGGGAAATTATGAGACAGGCAGGATCCCCACAGGAAGCGGAGGGAGAAAGCAGATCTATTTCCGGATGAAGGAGGATAAACAATGAAGAATTATCTGGCACCTATGGAGGGCGTAACCAACTGGGTCTACCGGAATGCATATCATGACTGTTTTTATCCCATGGATAAATACTTTACTCCCTTCATCACTGCCAAGCCCAATAAACGTCTCAGCAGCAAGGAGATCAAAGAGGTATCACCGGAAACCAACGGAGATCTTCCGGTGATCCCCCAGATCCTGACCAACAATGCGGAGGATTTTGTGAAAACAGCCCATATCTTCCGGGATGAATACGGACACAGGGAAGTAAATCTCAATCTGGGATGCCCCTCGGGAACTGTCACAGCCAAGGGAAAGGGTGCCGGTTTCCTGGGCGAGCCGGATAAGCTGGAACGTTTTCTGGATGAGATCTTCGAAAAGACCGGGATGGAGATTTCCATAAAAACGAGAGTGGGAACGGATTATGAGGAAGACTGGGAACGGCTTCTTGAGATCTACGGCAGATATCCGCTGAAGGAGCTGATCATCCATCCACGCCTTCTGAAGGATCATTATAAGGGAGTTCCCAGATATGGACTGTATGAGGAGGCAAGGGAAAAGCTGAAGGTTCCCTTGGGATATAACGGGGATATTTTTTCAGTGGAGGCTTATCAGGAAATCCGGGAGAAATTTCCGGATGCAGACAGCGTCATGTACGGAAGAGGCCTGATCGCAAGGCCCTATCTTCTGGATGCCATTATGCAAAAAGAAGACGGAGAGGATCATCGGGAAGAATACCGGAAAAAGCTGCGACAGTTCCATGACCGTCTTTACCGGGATTATCAGGAATATCTTTCCGGAGAACGAAATGTACTTTTCCGCATGAAGGAATTGTGGAGTTATATGGCACCAGGCTTTACCAATTATGCCAGATATCTGAAAAAGATCAAAAAATCCCAGCATTTTGGTGACTATGAGGCAGCAGTTATGAGCCTTTTTGGAGAACAGGAGATCTTAAAGGTATGAACAGTATAAAAGAAAAATTTGATGAGTTTATTTCCCAGTATCCCATTTTTGAGTATCGTGTGCTGGATACCGGGGATATTAAAGTACAGTCACGTGTGCGTACGATCTGTAAACAGGAATGTGAACGTTATGGGAGCACATGGGCCTGTCCTCCGGCAGTGGGAGAACTGTCAGAATGCGAAAAGAAGATCCGGAGCTATCCGAAAGCAGTTTTCTTTTCCAGCGTTGCGGAGGTATCGGATATCATGAACATGAAGGAGATGCTTTCCACAAGAATGGAACACGAAGCGCTTACAGAGAAGGTACGTGATTTTCTGGAGGGAGAGGGCTATGAGACCTTTACGCTTTCCACGGAATCCTGTGACTTCTGTGAACGCTGTGCCTATCTGGACGGAAAACCATGCCGTTTTCCGGAGCATATGCATCCATGTCTGGAAAGCTATGGCGTGGTAGTCAGTGAGATCGTAGAAAAGGAAGCTATGGAATATAATCTGGGTGGAAATACCATTCTCTGGTTTTCCATGGTGCTGATCCGCAGATAAAAGACAAAAAGCAGATACAGCGAAAGATACATAAGAAGAAATCCTCCGGCATAGATTAATGATAAAAGCCGGAGGATTTTTTTAATGAGAAAAATGTCAGCTTTTCTGGAGCTTCCCGGGGAACCGGCATTTCGGGAGGTGCAGGTGATACTTACGGGAAAACGCCGGGCAGTGATCGAAAATTACCGGAATATCCAGAGCTATACAAGGGAAGAGATCCTGGTACTCACCTCCTCCGGCAGACTTGTGATCCGTGGGAAACACCTTGTGATACCCTGCTACACACCCCTTGAACTTTGTATCCGCGGGCAGATCGAAAGCATCACGCTGGAGGAGGGAAATAAGTAATGATTCCAGGTTTTGTGCGGGTTTCGGTTAAGGGGCAGCAGTGCCAGCGGTTTGTGAATCTGTGCAGAGGCAGGGAAATGGATCTGAAAAGGATCATCCGTACCGGCGAAACAGAGCTTCAGCTCACCATGAAGGTAGTGGATTTTCTGCAGATTTCGCCATTGCGGAGAAAAACAGGGGTACATATCCACATCCTGAAAAAAAGAGGACCTTTGTTTTTTCTGCTTTTCTGTAAAAGAAGAAAAATGATCCCCGCGGGGTTTCTGGCAGTTTTCTGCCTTCTTTTTTTTCTGTCAGGCAGAGTGTGGAACGTTGAGATCCGGGGAAATATTTTAAATCCCACACCCCAGCTGATGAGCTTTCTGAAAGAGCAGGGGGTCTGTTTCGGAGTATCCAGAAAGAAGATCAGCTGCAGTGCACTTGCAGCTTCCCTGCGAAGAGAATTTCCGGAGATCACCTGGGTGTCTGCCGGATTTTCGGGAACGGGCCTGCGTTTTGAGATCCGGGAGGGAACTGCCGGAGAAAAAGCAGAGCCGGAAGAAAAATCCTGCAGTCTGTTTTCAACCCTGGACGGTGTGATCGATTCCATGGTCACACGGCAGGGAACTCCTCTTGTCAGGGCCGGGGATGAAATAAAAAAAGGCCAGGAACTGGTTTCCGGGATCGTGGACATCACCGATGACAGCCAGGAGGTCATCCGCTATGCATATGTTCAGGCAGATGCGGATATTTACATCCGACATACCATTGCCTATTACGATACCTTTCCGTTGGACATGGAGAAAAAGGTGTGGTCCGATAAAAAGAAAACAAGGCTTTTTTTTCAGCTGGGAAACTGGTTTCTGGACTTTTCCTCTCCTCTGAAACAAAATGAGGAACGCCTCGTCAGCCGGGAACCTCTTTTCAGTATCGGGATTTTTCGTTCTCCTGTTACCCTGGGGATCGCTGCGATCGGAAAGTACGAAGTACAGAAAGAGCAGCTGACAGAGGATGCCGCAAAAAAACAGGCCATACAAAGGCTTTATGTCTATGAAGAAAAATTAATAGAAAAAGGGGTTCAAATATCTGAAAATAATGTTAAAATAGAAATAAATCACCAGGACTGCGTCAGCAGAGGCACTCTTACCGTCATTGAACGGACCGGAAGAGAAGCCCCCACAGAAAAAAAGACGCAGCCAAAAGAAAGGACACCAGAGGATGGCTAGCAGCATTATCGAATTATATGTGGATGTGCCGGCAGACCGCCAGGCGAATATTTTCGGACAGTTTGACGAGCATCTGAAGCTGATCGAACGTACTCTGAACGTAACCATGATCTTCCGTGACGGTTCTCTTAAGATCCTGGGAAGCCAGGAGGGAGCCACACAGGCCAGGGCGATCGTGGAGGAACTGAACACACTTGCGGGCAGAGGCAATACCATCACACAGCAGAATGTGAATTACGCACTTTCCCTTGCCATGGAGAAGATCGGCTCCGTGATGGAGGAGATCGACAAGGATTTTATCTGTAATACCATACAGGGCAGACCCATCAAGCCCAAGACTCTCGGACAGAAGGACTATGTGGAACAGATCCGTAAGAAGATGATCGTGTTCGGCGTGGGACCTGCCGGAACCGGCAAAACCTATCTTGCCATGGCTATGGCAGTAACTGCTTTTCGCAATGAGGAGGTTTCCAGGATCATTCTTACCAGACCGGCCATTGAGGCAGGCGAGAAGCTGGGATTCCTTCCTGGCGATCTCCAGAGCAAGGTCGATCCCTATCTGCGTCCTCTTTATGATGCATTGTATCAGATCATGGGCGCAGACAGCTTTGCCAAAAACATGGAGAAGGGGCTCATCGAGGTTGCCCCTCTTGCCTATATGAGAGGACGTACACTGGATAATGCCTTCATCATCCTGGATGAGGCGCAGAATACCACACCTGCCCAGATGAAGATGTTCCTGACCAGGATCGGCTTCGGTTCCAAGGTGATCATCACAGGAGATGCATCCCAGAAGGATCTTCCCAGGGATGCCACGTCTGGTCTGGATGTAGCGATGAAGGTGCTGAAGAAGATCGATGACATCGGATTCTGTCAGCTGACCAGCAAGGATGTTGTACGTCATCCACTTGTACAGCAGATCGTACAGGCCTATGACGATTATGAAAAAAAACAGAAGCCTGCCAAATCCAGGAAGGATGACAGGTATGCTGTAAAAAATAAGGAGTACAGAAGATGACCATAAATATCGAATATGAGACAGATCAGGAGCTGGGCATTGACTATGCTGCCCTTGCATCCCAGGTTGCGGACAAGGTTCTTGAAATGGAAAAATGTCCCTATGACGGACAGGTCAATCTTGTCCTGACAGACAACGAGGAGATCAAGAGGGTAAATACGGAATTCCGGAATATCCAGGCTCCTACGGATGTGCTGTCATTTCCTATGATCCCCTTTGAGACACCGGCGGATTATTCCGTTGTGGAAGAGGATGAGTCCTATTTTGATCTGGACAGTGATGAACTCCTTCTTGGAGATATCATGATCTCCGTGCCTAAGGTTTTTGCCCAGGCAGAGGAATACGGACATAGTGTGACAAGGGAATTCTGTTTCCTGGTGGCACACAGTATGCTGCATCTTCTGGGCTATGATCATATGACAGAGGATGAGGCAAAGGTCATGGAAGCCAAGCAGGCAGCGGCACTGAAGGCGCTGGGGATCAACCGCTAGCTCCGGAATGACTGCGGGCTGTCCCACGGAAAAGCTAAGCGGAAAACTCTTCCGCTTTAAGAAAAGGAGGTAATATATGAGAATGAAAAAGACAGGTATCCTGGCAGGTATCACAGCTGCATGCATCTGCATTGCCCAGACTGTTCCCGCTTTTGGAGCAGGGCAGGATCTGGTAGGCTTTGTCCCCAATGAGGAAAAGCAGGAAGAAACCCAGGTAAAGAGCTATCTTACCGGCGAAAATGTTCCGGAGAGCATTGGACGGAGAAGACCGGTTGCCGTGATGATGGGCAACAACAGTGTCGGAGCTCCCCAGAGTGGTATCGGACATGCCGGTGTTGTTTACGAAGCGCCGGTGGAAGGTAATATTACCCGTCTTATGGGTATTCTCGAAGATTACGATGAGTTGGAACGAATCGGTTCCGTTCGCAGCTGCCGTGACTATTATCTCTTTTATGCCAACGAATTTAATGCGATCTATGCCCACTACGGACAGGCTGCCTATGCACTGCCTTATCTGGAGCAGCATGTGATCGATAACCTCAACGGGATCCAGATCGGCAAGCTGGCTTTTTTCCGCACAACAGACAGGAAGGCACCTCACAATGCCTACACAGATGCCAGTCACCTTCAGGCAGGCATAGATGCCATGGGATACAGCCAGGAATATAAAGAAGAATATACCGGACATTATCTTTTTGCAGAAGATGGTACAGAGACTGTACCGGATGGGATCACAGCCAGCCTTGTGAAGCTGGATAATTTTACTGACAATCATCCGTGGTATGAATACGATGAAGAGACAAAGGAATATAAGAGATTCCAGTTTGGCAAGGAACATGTGGATCAGTTGGATAATGAACCGCTTACCTGCGACAATATCATCCTTCAGTATTCATCCTGCCCGGCCTACGATGGAAACGGCTATCTGAATATTGATGCCATTTCCGGCGGAGAGGGCAAGTTTATTACCAGAGGCAGAGCCATCGATATCCGCTGGGAGAAGGATTCTCCCTGGGGGATCACGCATTATTACGACGGAAATGAACAGGAGATCCGCCTGAATCCGGGTACTACCTGGGTGGAGATCGTACAGAATGACAGGATCGATTCCGTTACTTATCAGTAAGACTAATATACAGGTATCAGGAGAAACAAAAAACATGAACGCAAATTACAGGGAACGACTGAAAGACAAGAAACGCATCGTTATCAAGATCGGATCATCATCACTGATCCACGCAGAAACAGGAAGACTGGATTTCCGTAAGCTGGAGATCCTGGCCAGAGAACTCAGCGACCTTCATAACCAGGGGAAAGACGTAGTGCTGGTATCCTCCGGAGCCATTGCGGTAGGTGCAGCTGCACTGGGTATGAAGGGAAAGCCGGCAGAGCTTGAGAAAAAGCAGGCCTGTGCAGCTGTGGGACAGGCCAGGCTGATGACCATTTATCAGAAGCTTTTCGGGGAATACAATCAGATGGTGGCACAGATCCTGATGACCAAGAATACCATGGTCAACAATACCAACCGCAGGAATGCCCAGAATACTTTCCAGCAGCTTCTGGCAGAAAAGGTGATCCCCATTGTAAATGAGAACGACTCGGTATCCTCCTACGAATTCCAGAACCTGGTAAAATTCGGAGACAACGATACCCTTTCCTCTGTGGTTGCTGCACTGATCGATGCGGATCTTCTGATCCTCATGTCCGATATTGATGGTCTTTTTACAGACGATCCCAATTCCAATCCGGATGCACAGTTTATCGACATTGTAGAAAATATGGATGACAATATGCGTAAGCTTGGCAAATCCTCCACAGGAAGCAATGTGGGTACCGGCGGAATGGCGACCAAGCTTACCGCTGCGATCATCGCCACTGCGGCAGGGGCCGACATGGTCATTGCCAACGGAAACGACTTCCACAACATCCACAGGATCGTGGAAGGCAGGAGCTGTGGAACATTATTTGTAGGAAACAAGAAGGAAGAATTCTTCCTCATTGATTATATCGAAAAACTGCTTTAAGGAGAATAACATTATGATGGACAATATCAAGATCGACAGGATCAACGCACTGGCACATAAACAGAAAAGTGTAGGTCTTACCGAGGAAGAAAAGGTGGAACAGGCGAAGCTTCGGAGAGAATATCTGGATGCAGTGAAAGGAAATCTCCGTGCGCATCTGAATAATATCGATATCAAAGAAAAGGATGGCAGCATCACCAATCTTGGAGAAAAATATGGAAGAAAAAAAGGAAATTAGAAAAAAGATCTTCAAAGTCAGAAAAGAACATACCAATGCCTGGATCCGGGAAAACAGTCTCCGGATCACAGAGGCCCTGACACAGCTTCCGGAATACCGGAATGCAGAACGGATCATGGCATACGCAGATTATAACCATGAAGTGATCACACGCTACATCATCGAGCAGGCCTGGAAAGACGGCAAGGAAGTGGCAGTGCCAAAGGTTTTCGGAAAGGATATGGTATTTTACAGACTGACCGATTTCAGTCAGCTGGAATCCGGCTACTTCGGGATCCCTGAGCCAAAGGAAGACGGAGAAACGGTTTCCTGGGAAGAAGCCATGATGGTCATGCCAGGGGTGGCTTTTGACATAAATTGCAACCGGGTAGGCTATGGCGGCGGTTTTTATGACCGTTTTCTGGAAAAACATCCGGAGGTCTGCCGCGTTGCAGTAGGATTTTCCTTCCAGATCCTTCCGGAGGTTCCCACAGAGCCTACGGATATCCGTCCGCAGGTCATTGTGACGGAAGAGAATATATACCGCGATGCACAGTAAGATATTGCTGTAAAGACAGAAAGAAAGGCAGGAATATTTGGAAATGAATGAAATGCTTGAAAAACTGGGACAGAATGCGAAAGATGCGGAGACAGTCCTTCGAAATCTTTCCACAAATGACAAAAATAAAACCCTGGAAGCTGTGGCAAAGGCTCTTGTCGCTCATACCGATGAGATCCTGAAGGCCAATGCCCTGGATGTGGAAAACGGCAAAAAGAATCAGATGCCGGAAGGACTGATCGACCGTTTGATGCTGACACCGGAGCGGATCGAAGGAATGGCAGACGGACTTCGTCAGCTTACCGGTCTTGAAGATCCCATCGGGGAAGTTACCGGTATGAAAAAACGTCCCAACGGACTTCTGATCGGACAGAAACGTGTTCCCTTAGGTGTGATCGGCATCATTTACGAAGCGCGTCCCAATGTTACCTCAGATGCATTCGGTCTCTGCTTCAAAACCGGAAATGTCGTGATTCTGAAGGGTGGAAGCGACGCAATCCATTCCAATACTGCCATTGTCAACTGTATCCGTGAGGCATTGAAGGCCTGCGGCATTACCGAGGATGCTATCCAGCTGATCCAGGATACCTCCAGAGAAACGGCTGCGGAATTTATGAAGCTGAACCGGTATGTGGATGTATTGATCCCACGTGGCGGAAGAGGACTGATCAAAGCAGTGGTAAACCAGAGTACGATCCCTGTCATCGAGACCGGAACCGGAAACTGCCATATCTATGTGGACGAGACTGCAGATCTTCAGATGGCAGCGGATATTGTGATCAATGCAAAGACCCAGCGTGTGGGCGTATGCAATGCATGCGAGTCCCTTCTTGTAAACCGTAAGGTGAAGGACGATTTTCTGCCGGTACTGGCCGGACGCCTTAAGGAGAAGCATGTGGAGGTCCGTGCAGATGAAGCAGCAAAGGCTCTGATGCCGGGAGCAGTTCCTGCAACAGAAGAGGACTGGGGAACGGAATATCTTGACTATATCCTTTCTGTAAAGGTAGTGGATTCCGTGGAGGAAGCCATTGCACATATCAATAAATATAATACAAAGCATTCGGAGGCCATCATTACCAATGATTATACCCATGCCCAGAAATTTCTGGATGAGGTAGATGCAGCAGCAGTTTATGTGAACGCTTCTACCAGATTCACCGATGGAAACGAATTTGGATTCGGTGCGGAGATCGGGATCAGCACCCAGAAGCTCCATGCAAGAGGCCCAATGGGACTCCTTGCACTGACCACCACCAAGTATATCATTTATGGTAATGGACAGGTACGTCCGTAAGACAGATACAGTAAAGCGGATTCTTTGGTCCGCTTTACTTTTTTGAAGTGTTGTGCTATACTTCTTTGTAATTGGATTTAAAAAGACTAACTCATAACAGGAGGACTTATAAATGAAAAAAAAGCAGCTTTTTGCAGTCCTGCTTGCAGGTTCCATGACTGTTGGAATGGCACCTGCCGCAGCGTTTGCCGCTGAAGATACCGGAGCGGTAACAGAGGCAGAAGCAACGACTGCAGACGAGAATACAGAAACACCAGATGACGGAGCAGCTGTGGATGACCAGTCACAGAGTGAAGCCGACTCCCAGGCAGAGGCAGAAGCCCAGGCAGCGGCTCAGGCTCAGGCAGAGGCAGAAGCACAGGCAGCAGCCCAGGCCCAGGCGGAAGCAGAGGCCCAGGCAGCAGCCCAGGCTCAGGCGGAAGCAGAGGCCCAGGCAGCAGCTCAGGCTCAGGCGGAAGAGGCGCAGCAGGAGCAGCAAACTACTGCGGCAGATGCAACGGTTACTACTGCGGCAGAACTTCAGGCAGCGATTAATAATGCACCTGATTTTGCAGGATCTATTGATGATAGTGATCTATATACATCTGCTTATAAGATTCTGATCAGTGCATCGTTTAATCTCACAGATACTATTACCGTTCCTGCCAATAAAAATATTGCAATTTTTGGTGCAACAAATGCTACAACTGTAGTTGGACGTGGAAGTGTTGCAGGAGATATGTTCAAAGTAAGTGCAGGAAGTATTTTGTCCATGACACAGAATGAAGGTGACGGCTCCTCAGAAATCGGTAAACTTTCTGTTGAAGGTAAGAAAGACGATGAAACTGCAGCCGATGGATCGATTGTTTCCGTAGAAGCTGGCGCTAAATTTGTGATGACGACAGGTGTTACCCTTTCCAAGAATGTTTCTACTGCAGCAGGTGCGGCAGTTAAAAACAGCGGTAAACTTGTAATTACAGGTGGAGAGATCAAAGATAATGTATCTACAGGCGGAGCTGTTTACAGCACAGGTACAGTTTCACTTGAAAAAGGTGAGGGTGCGTCTGATGACGAACCAAAGATCATCGAGAACTATACAAGCGCAGAAAAGAGCGTAAAATCCAATATCGTATTAGGACAGCAGGATCAGAGTGCTGGAAGTATCATCATTGCTGGTGCATTTGAGAACCAGAATGTTGGATATTCCGTAGAGAATCCGGCAGTTGACTATACAGTTTTCCAGAAGCCTGAATCTTTAGCTGCGGATGCATTTGCAAAGGCAATTAAGGCGATGAGCTATGAAGGCGACCAGAGTTATGGAATAAATACAGCTACAGGTCTGCTTGTTTCCAACATTCCAACGATTAATATTGATAATCCTACAAGTAAAGAAGCAAATACTGTTTCTGTAACCTTCACATCTGATAAAGCAGGTACATATTACTATAAATATGTTGCAAAAGGTGCGGAAGCTCCGACCATCGAGACAGCTACAGAAGGTGGAACGGTTAAGGCAGGAGAAACTACTTCCCTGAAACTTACCAAGGTCACAGACAAGACTATTGACCTTTATGTATGGGTAAAAGAAAGTGAAAGTGGTAACGCCATTGTTGGTGAAGGTGTAAAGAAGGATATTGCAGTAACACAGGCACAGAATCCAGTTGATCCGAAACCGGCAGCACCAAAGGTTACAAAAATCAGCGCAGAAAGTAAAACAGCAACAACTGCAGAAGTAGTTCTTCAGTCTGATAAGAGTGGTACATGCTATTACAAATGGGTGGCAAAGGGAGCGGATAAACCTTCCATTACAACTAAAGACAGCAAGATTGCGGTCACCGCAAAAAAAGATTGTAAGATTGATCTGAAAAATCTGGAAGGTGATGCGATTGATCTCTATGTGCAGGTAGTAGCAAAAGATGGATCAAAGACAGCAGTGACCAAGATTGCAACTGTTACTTTGAAAGAAACAGCTAAAACACCTGCGAAGATTTCCAACGTAAGCTACAAATGGAAAGGTCATACATCTGCGACTGTAACTATGCGTTCTGATAAAGCAGGTGTGTACTATTATGAATGGGTAAAACGTGGTTCCAAAGCTCCGACAGTTGATAAAATGAGCAAAGGAACAAAGGTTTCCGCAAATAAGGATTTCACGATCAGTTTGAAAGATTTGGATGCAAACAATGCGATTGATGTTTATGTGAGTATCAAAGGAACTGACGGAACTGTAAGTACACCAAAGAAGATTACATTGGATGAAGCTAAGCGTCCGGCAAATGTCAGATGGGTTGGCTTTTCATGGATCAACCATACATCTGCGAATGTTACCCTTATTTCGAATAAGAGCGGTACCTGTTATTATAAATGGGTTTCTCGTAACAGTGATGGCACATCTGCCACTCCGAAAGATCTTACATCTACCGGAAAACAGATAACATTTACTGCTGATAAGAAATTTAATATCGGTCTTGAGGATTTAGATTCTGACAACCCAATTGATCTTTATATCCAGATCAAAGATAAAAATGGTGTTTTGACGAATCCATTGAAAATAGCATTTAAAGAAGATTCCAGACCGAAAGTTGCAGATCCAACTCCGACTGACACACCGGATGCATACATCCCAAATGTAAAAGAGAGCGTAGTACAGGGACTGGATGAGGCAATTCAGTTCTATCCGAATCAGTTCTATGAATTTACTGTGATCGGTGCAGGAACAACCAATCAGGATCCAAATGAGGGTGATGTGAAGTGGGTTCCGGTTTACTGGAGTACAGCTGCAAACCCAACCCAGAGCCAGATGCATACAGCATGGAAGATTGGTTCCGGCAAGGGAATCAACAAAGACGCTACATACAACCTGTACGTATTCTTCCAGAAATACATCTACACGGGTGGTCAGTGGCAGGAGACAGACACCATTGAATCCGCAGTATATCAGTTTAGATCTGCAAAACTGACACCTACCGGAACTCCGGGAGCAGACGGTACATATGGTACCGGCGGCCAGACAGGTTCTGATCCGGATGCAACCATAACAGGAGAGGCATCTGCAACATCCTCCAACGGAGGCAACGGAACCAGATCTAAGAATGCAGTATCAACAGCCGATAACTCACCGATCGGAACCATGTCCGCACTGGCAGTGGCATCCCTTCTTGCAGGTGGATATGTGATCGTGAGAAGAAGAAAAAAGGACATCTAAACGCACAATAGCCAAAATAGCATAACAAATAAAAAAATCACCGGTTTTCCGAAAGAACAGGAAAGCCGGTGATTTTTTGTAAAGATAAATTTACAGATTTTTCTTCTTATAGATAAACCAGGAAGCTGCAATGCTGAATGCAATTAGATAGACTGTCAGGATCAGGACACTGAGGTAATTGACTCCACCGCCGGAAGCAATGGTACGGATCAGATGACTGGTCTGTGACAGTGGAAGAGCAGCTACAAAATTCCCAAGAAAACCCGGGATCTTCTCTGTAGAGAAGAAGGTGTTGCACAAAAAAGCCATTGGCATAATGATATAGTTGGAAAAACGAGGTACATCCGCATGGTTTTTGGCAAGGAAAGAAACCACAACACCGATGGCTGAAAATACAGCACCGTTGAGGAACATCACCAGCAATGACCATCCGTTGAACACAAGACCGGTTCCGATCGGCATGGTCAGAAGAAGGATGATTCCTCCTGCATAAAGCCCGCGGAGACTGCCTCCGATGATCTGTCCGGCAATAAACTGCCACAGAGGTGTCGGAGATATCATAACCTGGTCAAAGGCTTTCTCGTAAAGACGCTGTACATTCAGATTCTGTGCGATAGCATTAAAGCTTCCGTTCATTGTAGTCAGTGAAACTACACCAGGGATCAGGAAATTCAGATAAGGCTCTCCGTGTGAGGAGGTCTGGATCCCCATTCCAAAAACGATCAGATACATCAGCGGTGCGATCATGGCCGCCAGCGTGATCTTATAGAAATCCCTTCGGAACTCCACCCATTTTTCCCATAAAATAGTAAGTATTCCCATGATAATTCATCGTCCATTCTGTTAAATTATAAAATAACTGTGGCTGACGCCGGCTTATCGCTGCATCAGATGCCTGCCTGCGCGCTCCACAAAAACATCCTCCAGAGTTGTCTCGCGAAGGGTGCACTGTCCGTCCAGAGAGGACAGAAAAGAGATGGCCTCTTCCCGACTGTGGAAGTAGTGGCTTTTTGCCCCTTCCGGTGTTTCCTGATCTACGGTGTATTTGCCCAGGCCGTCGATCAGGCCCGATGGAGTATTGATCTCCTCCAGCTTTCCGTGATCCATAAGTGCTACCCGGTTGCAGAGAGACTGTGCCTCTTCCATATAGTGGGTTGTCAGAAGAATGGTCAGATTTTTTCCGTTCAGCTGACGGAGAAGATTCCACATCTGTCGTCTGGATAGCGCGTCCATGCCTGCAGTGGGCTCGTCCAGAAGAAGGATCTCCGGACTTGTGAGAAGTGCCCGGCATACCATAAGCTTTCGTTTCATACCACCGGAAAGCTTCCTTACAGTCCGCTTGCGGAAGGGAAGAAGTCCGCAGAAATCCAGAAGCTCTTCAGTTTTCCGTTTAATCTCTTTTCGTGGCATGAAATAAAGACGGCCCTGATATTCCATGATCTCGTCCATGTTCATATCCTGGCGCATGGAATATTCCTGCGTGATCACGCTGATCTTGCGCTTCAGATCCGGTCGGTTGCGTCCAAGTGTCTGCCCATCAATGAGGATTTCGCCCTCTGTGGGCAGGAGCAGAGTGGAAAGCAGACTGATCGTGGTGGTCTTTCCGGCACCGTTGGGTCCCAGCAGACCGAAAAATTCGCCGGTTTCTATGCGAAGATCCAGAGAATCCACAGCAGTAAAACTGTCGAATTTTTTTGTGAGATTTTTTGTTTCGATCATCTCTGTTCATTTCCTTTCGTTTGTATGCAAATTTCACTCTATTATACTGGAAAAGAAGAGACATTTCAACAATTCTGAGATGTTCTTTACAGAAAAGGAGCGTTGTGCTATAGTGATACGAAGGAAAAATAAAAAACGGAGAGAAAACCATGAAACACAGGATGAGAACAATAATGCTGCTTCTTCTGACTATGCTGTTGCTATGCCCGATACAGGTTCTGGCTGCAGGTGGAGAGAACGCAGTGAAGACAGATCTGGAGGACGGAGAATATTCCATACAGGTGGAGCTGGAAGGCGGAAGCGGAAAAGCCAGCGTTTCTTCCCCCACATTGATGCTGGTAAAAGAGGGGAAGATGTATGCACGGCTCCAGTGGAGCAGCTCCAACTATGATTATATGATCGTAGATGGGGAAAAATATCTCAATGAGAGCGAGGAAGGCAGAAATTCTGTTTTTACTGTCCCGGTAACTGTCCTGGATGATAAGATGGAAGTGATTGCAGATACACTGGCCATGGGTGCTCCTCATGAGATCGATTATACACTGACCTTTTATGAGGCTTCCATTGGCTCCAAGGGCCAGCTTCCTCAGGAAGCAGCGAAAAGAGTGGTTGCAGTTGCGCTGGTGATCATCATCGGCGGCGGTATCCTGAATTATTTTGTAAACAAAAGGAATCGGTGTTAAACCGGTTCTTTTTTTATGCCCTTTCGCATAATATACATAATAATGAACATGTATAAAGATGGAAGGAAGGGAACATCATGGATACAGTACAGGATAAAACCTACGAAGCAATTTATTATTCACTGTGGGAGGCAGCCAGGCGTTACAGCAGCTTTACACAGTTTCGGGTAATCGGAAAAAGCCACGATGACCGGATGATCCCTATGCTGGAGATCGGACAGGGAGATGCCTGTATTTTCTGTGTGGCCGGTTTTTCCGGAACGGATGGACAGATGACGGACAGGCTTACCAGGATGGCACTGGAGCTTTGCAGAATATATGAATGCAACTGGACCGTGGACGAGCTTTATGAGGTAAAAAAGCTCCTGGATCAGACCAGGCTTTGTATCATACCGGTGGTCAATCCGGATGGATATGAGATCTGCCGGAAGGGCTACAATACTGTGCGAAATCCCATTTTCCGTCAGATGCTGAAAATGCAGGATGTTCCCTGCGATGAATTCGAGGGAAATGCAAGAGGAATGGATACTGCAAGGAATTTTCCTACTACCTTCTGCAGCAGAAAAAAGATCCATCAGCAGCCTGCCAGTGAAAATGAGACACGTGCACTGATCCGGATCTTTCAGGAATACGGAGGACGTGGCCTGCTGGTTTTCTGCGGATATGGAAAAAAGGTGGTTTATTATCGGCGGGATCAGAATTTTTCCACTGGTCAGAGATGCTACCGTCTTGCACGTCACTTAAAAAAATGTACCAGGGGAAAGCTGGAGCAGCTTGCAATAGAACGAGAAGCGCAGAACGGGCGAAGGAGCACAGGCAGGCCGGAACAGTATTACGGAGAAATGATCCGCCAGCCGGCTTTCCGGATCGAATTGCCGGTAAATTCCGGAAATAAAGAAGAGGAAGAACGGGAAATCCGTGATCTGATGCTGCTTCCATTGGAATATATTTACTCTCTGGTACAGCTGTAAAAAAATCTGGCGTTGCACGGATGCAGGGTCTGTCAGCTTATGAAAAATAGGGTGACAGACATACCCGCTGAGAAACCAGTGTCGAATCCTGTCGGACGAATTTGATTGACTTCCGGATCTGTGGACCCTATAATAATATCATCTGAAACAAATCTTTTTTAACAAATGTCGCAGGAATCTTTCACCTCTGTAAGTAATGAGAGGAACTGCACATCTGAGCATATCTGCTCGAATAATTTCCATTCAGTATTTTTGCTGTATTATTATTTTGATCATGCTTGTCCTCACTTCAAAATCTGTGAGTTTAAGTGATGGGAGCATGTTGCGAATTGCCATATTAACTGCTATACAGGGAGGACTTTTTTATGGCTCAATTTATGTGGGGCAGGTCTCCGCCGGAATTTTCCTGATATCCGAACACTGTTTCTTTCCCTGCAGAGGGAAGTGATCATCAAATATCGTATGTAGAACAGAATACAGGAATGAAAATATTTTTTCGATGTATCGGCAACACAGTTCTGGGACTGATGCTGGTGATGGCATTGGTGCTTCTTATTCCCGGACTTTTCGGGATCCGGCCCTATGTGGTCTATTCCGGATCCATGGAACCTGAGATCCCAACCGGAGCTGTGGTTTTTACAAAGGAAGGAGAGTTTTCTCCGAAAAAGGGAGATATCATTACTTTTCATAACGGAGATACCGTTGTCACCCACAGAGTGGTTAAAAAAGAAAAGGATATCTTTATCACAAAAGGTGACGCCAACAAGACAGAAGATCCTGTTCCCGCAGAGGCGTCACAGATCATCGGGCGGGTAGTCTTTCACCTGCCTTATCTGGGCTACGTGATCCATTTTCTGAAAGCCCGGATCCCTTTTGCCGCAGTTTGCATAGCGGCATGTCTGTCAGTACTCTTTGATCTGGCATATACCCCAAAAAAGAAAAAAATACAGGGAGGAATTTAATCATGATGAAAAACAGAAAACTGGTAAAAGGAATTGCACTTGCTGCTGTGATCACTGCACTGGCAGCCGGAGGAACAGCTGCATATCTTACGGATTTTGAAACGGCAACCAACAGCTTTACCGTAGGAAAAGTGGATATCGACCTGGATGAGCCTAACTGGAAACCGGAGGACAATACAGATCTGGTTCCTACTCAGGTGATCCGGAAGGATCCCTATGTAGCAAATAAAGGAGTAAATGAAGCATTTGTCTATCTGGAAGTTTCTGTTCCGGTTCGAAATGTGATCACGGTAGCCAAGGATGGCACCAGAAATGCACTTGCAAAAACAGAGCTGTTCAGCTTCACCAAAAACAAGGACTGGACACAGCTGGAGCGGACCGAAGTGGGGCAGAATATGGTTTACACCTATGCATATAACCACATCCTGAAGCCGGGAACAAAGACAACAACTCTTTTTGATACAGTAACCTTTGCCAATATCATCGAAGGTCAGCTAGATACACAGCAGATCGATATGCCGGTACGGGCTTATGCGATCCAGGCTACCAATACCGGGGATGACAAGACTACGGTTCTGGAGCAGGCAACTGCTGCTTACCAGAAATATGTAAATCAGAATAAAGGACAGGCCGGTGGTGTCACGAAATGAATAAATTAAAAAGACCCTTTTTCCTTCTCCTGATAACAGGGCTCCTGTGCGCAACAGGGACTGCGGCGTATTTTTCAGACTTCGAAAAAAAGATAAATTCTGCTGCAGTAGGGTATGTGACAACGGAGATCGAGGAAGATTTTCCGGATCCTACACCTACGCCTATGGAGAATGGTCCATCCTACAGAAAAGAGATCCGGATCGGAAATTTTTCCGGCAGTGTGAAAGGGTTCCAGGCAGACTGCTATGTGAGGATGTCCCTTTCCTACTCCAATGACGATATCGGCAGAGGCGTGAAATTAACAGGTCTGGATACGGCAAACTGGGTGTATAACAGTCAGGACGGCTATTATTACTACCGGAAAAAAATATCCGAGGGTGAAAAAACAGCTCCTCTGTGTACCGGATTTCAGATCGATCCCCAAAAGATCGATGATACTTACAGGGACAGCATTAAGGATTTTGAGATCAATGTTTATGAGGAAGCTGTACAGGCAGAAGGATTTTCAGATTATGAAAGTGCGTGGAGGTATTTTTCAGATCCGGTTTCTGCTCAGGCAGAAAGGAGGGGGAATGCTTGAAAAAACACCTTAAAGCCCTGCTGGCAGGTGCTGCTGTGGCAGGCAGTATCCTGGCGTGCACGGCTGCTTATGCCAGATTTTCAGATTCCGTGACAGTGACCAATCACATATCAGTGGGAGATATCAATATTTCTCTTCAAGAACTGGAAAAAAAGGACGGCCGAGAAATGAAATATCAAGATCGCCGGATCGTTCTTCCGGGAGATGAAATATCCAAGATCCCAAGGATCACCAATCGCTCAGAGCCCTGCTGGGTAAGGGTGAAGATCTCTTATACAGATGATCTGGAAGGTTTGGATGGTCTGGATGACAGGAATCTTACAGGAATGTCACCGAGATGGATCCGGAAGGGAGAGTATTTTTATTATACCAGGAAGCTGGAACAGGGAGATAGCGTGGATATTTTTACCGGTGTGACTGTACCATCTCAATGGGATGAATCCTACCAGGATAAGAAGCTGGGGATCACCATCGTGGCGGATGCTGTCCAGGCGGCAAATTTTGCACCGGATTTCCGTGCCATGTCACCCTGGGGAAATCAGAAGATCTTAAGATGTATCCACGATACCGATGGTCTTGTGGTTCAGAAAAAAAGTCCGGTGGATCTGAAGGTGGAGTTTGAAGGAAATGCGCACAAACTGATCGCGGCTCCGGAAGACTTTTTTTCCGGATTTTCCACGGCAATGCCGGGAGATGTTTTTCATGATTCTGTAGAGATCCGTAACACAACGGAGCATGCTGCAGAGATATTCTTCCGCACATCACCGGAATGTAAATCGGTAAAGGATCAGGAATTTCTGAAAAATCTGAAGCTGGTGATCACCATGAATGATAAAAGGCTGTATTCCGGGGATCTTCTGGCTGCGTCTCTCAATAAAGCCGTGTCCCTGGGGGAATTTTCCAGCGGAGAAAAAGGAAACATGAGATTTGAGGTTACGGTTCCGGCAGAGCTGGATAATCTATATGCTTTGCGGGCAGCAGATGTGAAATGGATCTTTTCTGTGGAGGAGGATCAGGAGACGGTGGATACTAGCCCTGTTCCACGCCGGAATGGCAGGAAAGAAAGCACAGAAAGAGCTTCCGGAAATAACAGTTCTTCGGTAAGGACAACACCAGTGAAGACAGGAGATGAATCTCCTGTGATCCTGTTTGCACTGATGGCTGGTATGGCGCTGCTTACCTGCAGTCTGACGCTATGGAAAGGAGGACGAAAAAATTGAAAAGAAGAATGATCGGTGCATGGCTGGCATTGATGATCACAGCTTCTTCTCTTGTGGTTTCGGCCAGTCCTGCAGCAGATATGAGTTCGGTATCAGCAGATCCGCAGCAGGAACAGACAGAACCGGAGGAAGAAGAGGAGGCCCCGGATATTCCGGTAACAGATCAGCCTGGGGAGGCTGAGATGCCGGTTCCGACAGCCTTGCCTGAACCGGAAACGGTGGAGGAAGCTTTTGAAGAAAGTAAAGATAATACTGAAAATACGGATAGTGATGAGCTGATCGAACCGGAAGAAGAACCAGAAGCTGCTTCAAAAGAAGGAGAAAATATAGCTCTGACAGAGATACCGGAGCAGACAGAGGATCCGGGATTTACTGTATTCACGGAAGAAAACGCGGAAATCCTTACAGGAGAAAGTGAAGAGGATCAGGAACTGATCCAGGATATCGAAAACGGAGAGATCATTGCTCTTTCTGCAGCACTTCCCGGGGAGTTCCGGGAAACTGGCAGTGCGGAAGTAATCTCAGAAGGAGAGGATGCTATCGCAGCTACAGCACTTTCCCCGTCCCAGTATTATCTGGACAGCTGGACCAGGGTTTACTGCGATGAGATCTGGACAGCTGCCAATGATTTTCTTGGTTCCGGAAATAAAACCCGTATGGGATGTACGTATCGTTCTGTACATTATATTGATGATACAGGAGAGGAAAAGGTTTCGCCTCTCTATTGCCTGAAAGCAACTCAGGATGGACTGGACAGTATGACGCTGAAGAATGAGGCAGTAAAAGCACTGACTAATTCTGTGATTCAGAAGCTTTTGTACTTTGGTTACGGAGGACCGGGGGATCTGGGAACCGGATACGACCCCTCCTGCAGTCACATAGACTGGTCAAAATGGCAGAACCGTTATGTATTTACGCATATTGCGCTGTCAAAGGTATATTTTAATGACTGTGGATATGCCACAGCAGCAGAAGTAGAACATACAGGGATAAACCGCCTGATCGATAAGATCCAGACATTGACGATCCCTGCAAGAAACAAAGCTGCCGTTTATGTTTCCGAAGACGGTTCCTGGGCAGCAGCATCCGGAAAGACGATCCCGTTAAGTGTATTTCGAAGCAGACCTGCAGGTTTTCCCTTTGTTCCGGATAGTATGAAGGACGGATTTCAGATGAGTACTCTTATGAAAGTAACAGATGGAGCAAAAGCAGGGAACGGGATCACCATAACAAGAGGAGCCGCAGAAAAATGGCAGCTGGCCTACTGGACGAGCGCAGCGGATTATAATTCACAGAAAACCAATCCCAAAATGATGTCGGGGACAAGCCTGAGCCTTAAGGATGGGGCATATTTTTTTCTGATCTTTCCGTTAAATGCATCTGCGACAAAGAAGTTTTCCTGTAAAATGCTGCTTCAGCCGGTTTCCTATATCCTGGTTGACGGAAGTGCCCAGGCAGGAAAAGATGGAGTACAGGATTTTGGTGCTTACGTATACCAGGGAACAAGAGGAAGCCTTTCGTTTTCAGTAAAGCCTTCGGTTTACGGCAATGCAAAGCTGGTCAAGAAGGAACCCAACACGGGAAAACTGATCCAGGGAGCGCAGTACGGACTGTTTGCAGCAGAAGCTCTGACCTCCGGATACCGGACTATGTACAGTAAGGATCAGAAGGTTTCAACCGGAACAACAAACGCCAGTGGAGAGATCCTTTTTTCAAAACTGGTTCCGGGAAAATACTATGTGAAAGAAACGAAAGCCGCTGCAGGCTATAAACTGAACACCGCTATCAAAAATGTTACAGTAACCGGCGGAAAGACGACAACCGTCAGCGTAACGGATATCATGGATATCAGCGGAACAGTATCCATCAGAAAGAAAGACGGAAATACCGGCGATCCACTGGCAGGAGCTGAATTCACCCTGTATCAGTGGAGTAAAAAAAGCAAAGCCTACGTAACCTTAAAAAAACTGACTTATGATGGACAGAAGCGTACCTATAACTCCGGGAAATTTAATTATACCGAAGACAATCAGGGAAAATTCCGTGTGCGTGAGACAAAATCTCCTCCCAATTACACCGGAAACTGGCAGAAGAATTTTACGCTGGATAAGCCGGGAGAAAAGCAGGAATTTCTGTTTGAAGCAGTGAACTACCAGACTGAAAAACGAAGGATTGAAGTTCGTAAGATCGATGCGAAAACCGGTGAGATCCTGAAAGGTGCGGAATTTACACTTTATGAATACAGTGCAGCCAAAAAAGCCTATAAAGAAAAAGGAACTCTTCTGGATTATGACATCTCCAGTGAACTTTATGTAAGTGGTGAACTTTTGAAGACTTCGGATAATGAGGGAAAATATAAGATCGCGGAAACAAAGACTCCGCCCGGATATACAGGAAGCTGGGAAGAAGAGGTGAATATCACAGACAAGGATGCACGCCTTTCCTTTGAAGTTGTCAATGAAAAGGAAAAGGAATATAAAGGGGTGATCCGTCTGAGAAAAACAGATATCTATACCGGGGAAGTTCTGGAAGATGCGGAATTTACCGTGCTTCAGTGGAATAGAGGGAAGCAGACTTACCAGAATAACCTGGGCGGGCAGAGCATCCTGAAGTTTGACATAGAAAACGGATGGTACTCTACGGAAGAGCTGGTGCTCACAGATGACAATCAGGGAAGGTTCAAAGTAGTGGAAACAAAAAATCCGGAAAACTATACTGGCAAATACGAAAAGGAGGTAATCTTCCAGAAAAAAGAAAATACAGATACGGATACTGTGGATCTGAAAGCAGAGAATACTCCGGTAACACTTCCGCTTGGAAATATCACCATCATAAAAAAGATCAAAGAGGAGGATATTACCTGGGCTCATGGAAATCCAACCTTTTCCTTTGTGGCAGAAGGTACGGATCTATCCGGAAATCCTCACAGATATGAGGATTATGTGACCTTTACCAGAGGAAGCTATGAAACCGATAAAAATGGCTATGCAACATTATCGGTCACTCTCAGGAATATCCCGCTGGGGCAGTATACGGTCTGGGAAAAACCGGTACTACGCTACTATCTGAAAGATGTACGGGCAAATACAGAGAATGTCCGCATCATAAAAGGCGCTGCACCTGCATATGGTACAGATCCCCGGAAGATTGCTTCCGGTACGGCTGCTCTGACAATGCAAAACAAAAATGCATCGCTGACTTTTGTAAATGAGAAATCCAGATATGATCGATATTCCCATAATGACAGCATAAAAAATACCATACCCGTATCATTTTCCTGAAAAAAAGACAGGAGGGCAGGAGTAATCCTGCCCTCCGCAGCGTATTTTATATAGTAAAAAACAAACTGTAAAAAGAAATAAAAAAACTACATATATATCCAAAGATATGGTATACTTTTTTACAAATACTGTGAACTCAAGAACTCTCTGGGAGGTCGATGATGAAAACAGACGAAAAAAATCCCGTTTTTGATATTCGGGATACATTGGAAAAATACGCTTGCATTTATCGAAATACTACACTGAAGCTTTTTCAGTACTGTCAGGAAACGGACATATATGAACGTTTGGATGAATACCTGAGACCTGTAAAAAATATTACGGATTTTAAGACCAGTGGACAGAAATACAGCAATGTTTATAAAGACGACTGGAAGTACCTGACGGATTTTCTGATATCCCGGGAAGGCGGGACGATAGAAGTGCGGTGTATCAATAAAGACGGTAATGCGAGTCTTCTGACAGTACGGGGATTTATAGCACAGGATAAAAATACCGGATATCATTATTTCATAGGAAGCTCCAGAGATATCACCAGGGAGAAGCTGCAGGAAGAATTTCTTGAGGAACGTGCCCAGAAAGATCCTCTGACCGGAGTGTATAACCGCTTTTTCGGAAAAGAACTGATCGATGAATACCTTGCATCCAGAAATCCCTATGCAGGATGTGGGATGATGGTGCTTGATGTAGATTATTTTAAAAATGTAAATGATACTTACGGACATATGTTCGGTGATGAAGTCCTGAAACGTTTTGCGGAGCTGTTTGTGGCTTTGTTCGACATTAATGATGTGATCATGCGTCTGGGTGGCGATGAATTTGTGATCCTTTTGAAGGATATCAGCCATGCAGCGATCATGAAAAAGGCAGGAAAACTGATACGGGAAGTGCAGAAACTTAAATTTCCGGGAACCACGTATCTGGCAACCTGCAGTGTGGGGATCTGCTTTCTTCCGGAAAATGTTTCCGGATATACATATCAGCAGCTCTTTGAAAATGCAGACTGGGCACTTTACCAGGCAAAGAAAAATGGAAAAAACCGCTATGCTTTCTGTGATAATCTGAGACGTTTTGAGGATAAGACAGAGGAAAAGCAGGAATTATACGAGGGTGTTGAGATAGATGCCAGATATCTTCATAATGATATTGTTTCTACTGCATTTGAAATATTTGAAAAAATGAGCAGCTTTCAGGCAGCGATTGAACTTCTGATGAAAGTGATCGGTCTGAAATTCCGGCTTAACCGGATCACAGTCCTGCATACCAAGGTGGCAGAGCAGAAAATAAACAGGGTTTTTCAATGGGTTTCGGAAGAAGAATACAGGCTTTTGATAGATGAGATACATTTTTCAAAAAGTGATTTTATCACATTGTTTCGCCACAATGATGAATATGGTACTGTGGTGATTCAGGAGAATGATCTGGCTGAATATTCGGAACAGAGAAGAAAGAATGTGTTACAGTGCGGAGCAAAAACCGTAGTCTGTGCTGCCATGTACTGTGAGGGAAGCTATACAGGGGCCATTGCATACGTGACCTGCCAGGAAAAAAGGCTCTGGTCCAGAGAAGATCGTAAGCTATTGGGAGAAGTGACCAAGATCATTTCTGCGCATTATGCCAAGAACCAAGCATTTAACAGTGCTTATCGTAGCATTGCTGCAGAATCCGGACGGGATCAGCTTACCGGATTGTCTTCTTTTTCAAGATTTCGCGAAAATGTGGAGAAAATGCTGATCGGAGGTTACGGGCCGGGACATGCAGTGATATATACCGATTTTGAAAAATTTAAACGTATTAATGCAAAATACGGATATCGTGTGGGAGATCAGATCCTGCGGCAGTTTTCCGAGTATGTGATAAGCGTTCTAAAAACAGATATGGATGTATATTTTACCAGGGCGATCTCTGATCATTTTATCCTTTTCACTCCATGTGATATGGATGTTGATCCGGAAACATCTGTTTTAAAGACCAATCAGGAGTTCTTACGGCAGATGAAAGAGAAATATCCGGATATGGAGCTCTGTGTCCGCACTGGGATCTATCTGATCACCAGAGAATGTAACAATGCATCTGAGGCGATCGATGCAGCGAATTATGCAAGAAAATATGCTGCTGGAAATTGTGAAACAGGTGTTAAGCTGTATGACGAAGAACTGAAAAAGCAAAGCGATGCAGAGTGAAAGATATAGGAATACGGACCGGAATCTATGCTTTTTCAGAATTTCAGGAATAATCTTTCAGGAAAGCTTTTACAATAGAACAGAGATGTTTGCGGCAGGAGTGAGCTTATGAACAGAAGTGTTCCGGAAAGTCTTTTGATCTGTATTTTAGTCTTATGCCTGGCTCTGACACCCATTAGTGTCAGGGGAGAAACGGAAGATAGTGGAAAAGCACAGCAGCTGATCGAAGCGCCGGGTGCAGTCCTTATGGAAAAAGAAACCGGTACCGTGATCTATTCCAGGGATCCTGACACTCGAAGAAGCCCGGCCAGTATTACAAAGATCATGACATTGATCCTGATCTTTGATGCTATCCGTGAGGGAACCCTGCATCTGGAGGATAGCATTACCACCAGTGCTTATGCCAGATCCATGGGAGGGTCTCAGGTATTTCTGGAAGAAGGAGAAAAGCAGACTGCAGAAACCATGATCAAATGTATTGTGATCGCTTCCGGAAATGATGCCAGCGTAGCTATGGCGGAGCATGTTGCGGGAACAGAACAAGCCTTTGTGGAGAGGATGAACGAGAGGGCGAAGGATCTTGGAATGAAAAATACCCATTTTGTGGATTGCTGCGGGCTGACGGAATCACAGGAGCATTATACAACTCCCTATGACATTGCACTTATGAGCAGGGAGCTCATCAGCAGATATCCGGAAGTTCTTACATATTCATCTGTCTGGATGGAGGATATCACACACGTTACCAGAAAAGGATCCTCGAAATTTACACTGACCAACACAAATAAACTGCTGCGCAGCTATGAGGGGTGTATGGGACTTAAAACGGGCAGCACCAGTATTGCAAAATACTGTCTCAGTGCTGTGGCAGAACGAAACGGGATCACACTGATCGCCTCAGTGATGGCCGCACCGGACCCGAAAACAAGATTCCGGGATGCAGCAGCTCTTTTAAATTACGGCTTTTCTAAATGCACATTGTATCTGGATGATGCTCTGGAGCCACTGAAACCTATGAAGCTCCGCAAAGGAGTCAAAGAGCAGGTTCCGCTTGTATATAGAGGGAAATTCCGATATATCAGCACAGATGGAACGAAACCTGACAATGTTAAGAAAAAGTTGATCCTCCCCAAAGAACAAAGTGCGCCGGTGAAAAAAGGGCAGAAAGCAGGGGCACAGGAATACTATCAGGATGGGAAAAAGATCGGTAGTCTGGATATCCTGTACGGGGAAACAATAAAAAAGGCCGGATACCATGACTGGCTGGAAAGAACCTGTCAGGCATTTCTTTTGTGATGCCTGCAACATATTTTGACAAAAAGGGCAGACTGGATGTATAATACAACGGATTGAAGAAATAGCAGAACAGGGAAGGGATTTTGGATGAAAGAGATCAGAACAGAAGATGCAGTGGGACACATTCTGTGCCATGATATCACGCAGATCATAAAAGATGAGAAAAAAGGCGTTCTTTTCAAAAAGGGGCATGTAGTGAAAGAAGAGGATATACCACTGTTGCTCTCTGTAGGAAAAGAACACCTTTTTGTGTGGGAGAAAAAAACGGGGATTCTTCACGAAAATGAAGCTGCAGAGATCCTTTACAAAATCTGTGCTGGAAATTCTTCCAAAGTACATGGAACTGAGATCAAAGAAGGTAAGATCGAGGTGGTATCAAAGATCGATGGTATTCTGAAAATACGTCGTGATGCACTTGTGGCTGTGAATTCTCTGGGAGAAATGATGATTGCTTCCAGACATGGCGATTTTCCGATAAAAAAAGGTGATAAGGTTGCAGGAACCAGGATCATTCCGCTTGTGATCGAGAAAGAGAAAATGGATGCAGCAGAGAAGGCAGCAGGAAATCTTCCGATCTTTGACATTCTCCCTTACCAGCAGAAAAAAGTAGGGATCGTCACAACCGGAAGTGAGATCAAAAAAGGACTGATCCAGGATACCTTCACACCGGTACTCCGGGAAAAGCTTTCCGGGTTTCCGACAGAAGTGACAGGCCAGGTGATGCCGGGAGATGATAAGGAAGAGATCACAAAGGCAATTCTTTCTTTCGCAGATGCAGGAGCAGATCTGATCATCTGTACCGGCGGAATGAGTGTGGATCCCGATGATCGTACTCCGGGCGGGATCCGGAATACCGGAGCAAAGATCGTAACCTATGGAGCACCTGTACTTCCGGGAGCTATGCTGCTTGTGGCATATCTTGAGAGGAACGGAAGATCCATACCGGTACTTGGACTTCCGGGCTGCGTCATGTACGCAAAAAGAACGGTATTTGATCTGATCCTGCCCAGAGTAATGGCGGATGATGAGATCAAGGCAGAGGAGATCGCCAGGCTGGGAGAGGGCGGACTTTGTCTGAACTGTCCGGTTTGTACTTTCCCAAACTGCGGATTTGGAAAATAATATGAAAAAATTCAGAATCAAACAATATGAGATCCATATGGACAAGATCCATGCTCCACAGGGCGTGCGGATGATCCTTCTTGCGGATCTTCACGGAATATCCTACGGAAAAGACAATATACGGCTGACAGAGACGATCCGAAAGCTTGCTCCGGACGTGATACTTTCTGCCGGCGACATGGCTGTACGTACAGAAACGGATACTCTGGTAACTGCATGTAAGCTGCTGACAGAGCTTGCAGGGGATTTTCCCGTGTATTATGCACTTGGTAATCATGAATATAAAATGTTCCTTTCCGAAGAATATCGGCCATATTATGCGAAATATGAAAAGGCACTGAAAAAAGCTGGTGTGCATATTTTAAGGAACGGACATGAAGCTATGGTCCTGAAGGGAGAGCGTTTCTGTTTCTGGGGCCTGGAGCTTCCCATCGAATATTATCACAAGCCGAGATCACCGAAGCTGAAAAAAGAAGTGATGGAAGAACTGATCGGAAAACCTGAAGATAAAGGGATGCAGATCCTGCTGGCACATAATCCAAAATACGGAAAAACCTATTTTGAATGGGGCGCGGATCTGATCCTGTCCGGACACTATCACGGAGGCGTTGTCCGCCTCAGTGAACATTACGGCCTTTCATCTCCTCAATATCTGTTCCTTCCACCGTTTTGCTGTGGAGACTTTCACAAAGGGGATCAGCATATGATCGTCAGTGCTGGACTTGGAGAACATACCATCCCCCTTCGGATCCATAATCCAAGGGAACTGCTGGTGATCGATATAAAACCTTCCGAAAAAATGAAATGAGGAAACCCTATGGCATTATCTGTTAAGCTGAATGTATTTGAAGGCCCTCTGGATCTTCTGCTTCACCTGATCGACAAAAACAAGATCGATATCTATGATATTCCTATTGTGGAGATCACAGATCAGTATATGGAATATCTGCATTCCATGGAAAAAGAAGATCTGGGGATCATGAGTGAATTTCTTGTCATGGCAGCCACTCTTCTGGATATCAAATGTAAAATGCTTCTTCCGAAAGAAGTGAATGAGGAAGGAGAAGAGGAGGACCCCAGAGCAGAGCTTGTGCAGAAGCTGCTGGAATATAAAATGTACAAATATATGTCCTATGAATTACGGGACAGGCTTGGAGATGCGGCAGGGGTTTATTACCGAAAACAGGATCTTCCGGAAGAAGTGCTGCAGTATACTCCACCGTCTGATCCCCAGGAACTTCTCCGGGGTCTGACACTGGAGCGGATGAGTGCGATCTATCAGGCTTTGATCCGCAGACAGGAAAATAAGATCGACCCAATCCGAAGTAAATTCGGAAGGATCGAAAAAGAGGAAATATCACTTTCCGATAAATTGCTGGAAATGAAGGAATATGCAAAAACTCACCGAAAATTCAGCTTTCGCAGGCTGATGGAAAACCAGCATTCCAAAATACAGCTGATCGTGACATTTCTGGCAATTCTGGAATTGATGAAAATGGGACATGTTCATGCAGAACAGGAAGATCTTTTTGATGATATTCATGTGGAAGTTATCACGGATCCGGACACATGGAAGAATCTGACAGAGTTCGCAGATGAATAATATAGTAGGAATGAGGACAATAAGTGGAAATCAAACGAATTGAAGGAGAAATCGAAGCCATCCTGTTTGCAATGGGAGAAGCAGTGGAATTACCCCGTATTGCCAGAGCGATCCGTCAGGATCCGACAACAACGGAAAATATCATCCGAAATATGATGATCCGTTATCAGGAAGAAGAGCGGGGGATCCAGATCATAGAGCTCGAAAACTCCTTTCAGCTTTGTACAAAAAAAGAATACTATGATTCTCTTATCCGGATCGCAGCGCAGCCAAAGAAACCCACGCTGACAGACGTTATGCTTGAAACCCTTTCGATCATTGCCTACAAACAGCCCGTTACAAAAGCAGAGATCGAAAAGATCCGAGGGGTAAAATGTGATCATGCCATCAATAAGCTGATGGATTATGATCTGGTGAGAGAACTTGGACGTCTGGATGCTCCGGGTCGCCCGATCCTCCTGGGAACCACTGAAGAATTTCTGCGCTGCTTTGGTGTCCAGGGGCTGGAAGACCTTCCGGAAATGGATCCGGTCCAGCTGGAGGATTTCAAGGCGGAAGCAGAGGAAGAGATCCAGCTGAAGCTGGACGTATAACAAATAACACGGACAGATGCCGGTTTACGGGACCTGCCGGACAGATCAGAAAACAGAAGAGGAGTGACGAAAATGCCCACAACATACGCACATGATCTTTTTGGAAAAAGGGTTTACCGGAAACTTTCCGCAAAATTACAGCATCTGATCCGAAGCAACGGAAATCTGTACCGGATCGGACAGCATGGTCCGGATATCCTGTTTTATTATTTTATATCCAAAAATCCGGTGACACAGTACGGAGTGCAGATGCATGGAAGGAAAGCAAGAGAATTCTTTGAAAAGGGCATGGCGAAGGTCCGGGAGGAAAAAAATCCTGCACTGATGGCTTATCTGCTGGGGTTCGGATGTCATTATATCCTGGATTCTACCTGTCATCCTTACGTCAATCAGGTAGCTGCCGAGGGGAAAGTCTCACATACGCTCTTTGAGAAGGAATTTGATCGTATGCTGATGTATGAAACCGGCAAAGATCCATTGCGTTTTTATCCGTCTCATGGGATCCGTGCCAGTTTTCTCAGTGCATGGACGATCCACCAGGTATTGCCGGCGATCCGTACCTGGAACATTTATCTGTCATTGAAAATGATGAAGATATTCACCTGTATTTTGGTATGTGATGATGGAGGAAGGAAGAGACGCCTTTCGGAACATGCCCTTTCCCCCGCAGGAAAAAAGATATCTGCGTTTATTACCGAATTTTTTATGAGCCCGGAGCCGGAGATCGACTGTAAGGAGGAGCTTCTTAAGCTGGACAGTCTGATGGAAGAGGCACTTGCCAAGGCACCGGATATGCTGGAAGAGCTTGCTGCACTGGCAGTCAGGCCAGGGCATCTTTCTGACAGATGGGACCTGACCTTTAACGGATGATCGATCCCGGCAGACAACAGATACAAGTGATATCCGGATGCTATCCCCGCATAAAATTAAATATAACAGTTACTGTAAACAGTTATATGAACCGTGTACGGGGTGATGCATTATGAGCAAACGGTGTACGGCCGCTGTCGTGCTGATGACAGCGGTCCTTATTATTTGTCAGATCTTTCCGGTAAAGGCGGCAGATGACGAAAATCTATATGCACTTTCTGCAGTTCTTATGGATGGGGAGAACGGCCGTGTGCTGTACGGAAAAGAAGCATACAAAGGACGGCCGAATGCCAGCACCACAAAGGTAATGACCTGTATTCTTGCTCTGGAGCTGGCAAAGGGAGATGATTACGTACAGGTTTCCGGGAATGCGGCATCTCAGCCACAGACACGTCTTGGCATGCGGGAAGGCCAGCAGTTTTATCTGGAGGATCTTCTCTATTCACTGATGCTGAAAAGCCATAATGATTCCGCAGTGGCCATCGCGGAACATATCGGTGGCTCCGTAGAAGGTTTTGCAGAGAAGATGAATGAAAAAGCAAAAGAGCTGGGATGTAAGGACACACATTTTGTTACACCCAATGGTCTGGATGGAGAAGATGAAGGCGGTATCCATCATACAACAGCCCGGGATCTTGCCTTGATCATGGCGTATGCAATAAAAAATGCAACATTTGTCCATATTACCCAGACTAGAGATTATACTTTCACGGATATCTCAGGAAAAAAGCATTATTCGGTACATAATACCAATGCTTTCCTGGATATGGAAACAGGAGTGATCTCCGGAAAAACAGGATTTACAGGAAATGCCGGATATTGTTATGTCTGCGCAGTCCGACAGGACGAGCGATTATTTATCGTGGCTCTTCTGGGATGCGGATGGCCCGGAAATAAAAATTATAAATGGAGCGATACTAAGAAGCTCCTTTCCTATGGCAGGGAAAATTATCAGTATGTGATGCTGCCGGAGCTTCCGCAGCTGCCTGAGATCCCGGTAACAGAAGCAGCACCGGGAAAAGAAGATCCATATCCGCAAAAGTCCGATCGTTCCGGATATCCTCCCAAACAGGTTATGCTGAAAATACACGCAGTACTTTCTGAAAAAGATCGTGAGAAAAGATATCTTCTGAAAAAAACAGAAACGATCACATGGGAAACGGAGCTTCCGGATAAGCTACCGGCACCAATACAGAAAAACCAGAAGATCGGTACACTCCATGCAAAGCTCAACGGAAAAGAACTCCTTTCCTGCCTTGCAACCGCCGATGACAAAATCGACAGAATTACCTATAAATGGTATGTGGATAAAGTATTTAAGGATTATTTCCATTAATTTAGCGACCCCTGGCATATGTCAGGGGTTAATTTTTTAACGTTCGTGACGAAAAGTATTGAATTTTCTGCAAAAAAAAGGTACAATTATACTCGGCTGAATTTTTGGTTATATTAATAAAAAAATGGAGGGCATAGTATAATGAGTAATGCGACACAAAGCGTAGCGGCTGCAAGGATCGATTCCCTGCTTGACGCCAACAGTTTTGTTGAGATCGGACAGGCTGTCACAGCCAGAGCTACAGATTTCAACATGACTGAAAAAAAAGCACCTTCAGACGGTGTGATCACCGGATATGGTGTGATTGACGGCAGTCTGGTGTATGTATACAGCCAGGATGCATCTGTACTGAACGGAACAGTTGGTGAGATGCATGCCAAAAAGATCGCCAAAATTTATGATCTCGCTCTGAAAGTTGGAGCACCTGTTATCGGTCTTGTAGACTGTGCGGGACTTCGTCTTCAGGAGGCTACCGATGCACTTGAGGCATTTGGTGAGATCTATCTGAAACAGACACTGGCATCCGGTGTTATTCCACAGATCACTGCTGTTTTCGGAACATGCGGCGGTGGAATGGCAGTTGTACCGGCTCTTACAGACTTTACATTTGTAGAGGAGAAGAAGGGCAGACTGTTTGTAAACACTCCAAATGCACTGGAAGGAAACAGAGTGGAAAAATGCGATTCAGCTTCCGCACAGTTCCAGAGTGAGGAGACAGGACTTGTTGACGGCATCGGAACAGAAGAGGAGATTCTTGGACAGATCCGTACACTGGTCAGCATGCTTCCGGAGAATAATGAAGATAATGACAGCTTCAAGGAATGCACAGATGACCTGAACAGAGTATGTGATGATATTGCAGGCTGCACAGGCGACACAGCTATTGCGCTTTCAAGAATCGCTGATAATGGTGAGTTTTTTGAAACAAAGGCAGCTTACGGCCAGGATGTCGTAACAGGCTTCCTTCGTCTGAACGGAGCTACCGTTGGCGCTGTTGCAAACAGAAGCGAATCTTACGATGCTGATGGCAATAAGACAGAGATTTCCGACGGAACTCTTTCTGCAAGAGGTGCAAGAAAAGCAGCAGACTTCGTAAAATTCTGTGATGCTTTTGAGATTCCGGTACTTACTCTTACTAATGTAACAGGATTTAAAGCTACACTCTGCAATGAGAAGATGATGGCTAAATCTGTAGGTGAGATGGTACATGCTTTTGCATCTGCGACTGTACCGAAGGTAAATGTTGTAATTGGTAAAGCATACGGAACTGCATACGTTGCCATGAACAGCAAATCTGTCGGAGCAGATATGGTTTATGCATGGGATACAGCTGAGATCGGTATGATGGATGCTTCCCTTGCAGCAAAGATCATGTATGAGGGAGCTGACGCTTCTACACTGAATGAGAAGGCAACTGAGTACAAAGAACTCCAGAACGGTATCGCATCTGCAGCAGCAAGAGGATATGTGGATACTGTGATCAAAGCAGAAGATACAAGAAAATATGTAATCGGTGCTTTTGAGATGCTGTTCACAAAAAGGGAAGACCGTCCATCCAAAAAGCATGGAACAGTCTAAGTGAGGTGAGCGTATGAGACAGTTTTATAAAAAGATCTCTTCTGTCTGCATGGCACTTCTTTGCGTAGCTGCACTTCTGATCGGATGCACAGCTACTGCATGGGCTGCTGATGAGATTGACGATTCTGTAAAGAGTCAGCTTGTCACAACAACCAAGGGCCTGACGGATGCGATCATCGCAATGTCCGAGGATGATATCCAGGGATATCTGGAATCAGAGGATGCTTTCACACAGAGTGCTGCAAGTGCATGGGACGGCTCCAGAGAAGAGCTTGGTGAGAAAAAAGGTGATATTGATGAGAAAGATATCACAGTGGAGTATTCCGATGATCAGTATACCGTTGTTGTTCCGGTATCCTTCGAGAAAAACAAAGCGAATTTCACTTATGTATTTGATAAATCAGGAACCCCGACTTCTCTTACAGTTGATGTGAATTATACACTGGCACAGAACATGGAGAAGGCAGCGATGAATACAGTGATGGGTCTCGGAACAGTATTTGTGATCCTGGTATTCCTGATCTTCGTGATCTCTCTTTTCAAATATATTCCCGGACTTGTGGAAGGAAAGAAAAAAGAGAGCAAACCGGCTCCGGCAGCCGCAGCACCGGCTCCGGTTGCAGCACCAGTTGCTGAGCCTGCTGTTGAGAATGTGACAGATGATGGTGAGCTTATTGCCGTGATCGCTGCAGCTATCGCTGCTTCTGAAGGCAAAACAAGCACAGACGGATTCGTAGTACGTTCCATCCGCAAAGTCAACCGCAGAAAAAGATAATCATTATTTAGGAGGATTTTAAAATGAAGAGTTATACAATTACTGTTAACGGAACAGCATATGAAGTTACTGTAGAAGAGAACGGAAACGCAGCAGCTCCAGTTGCAGCAGCACCAAAAGCAGCAGCTCCGGCTCCTAAGGCAGCTCCGGCAGCAGCTCCTAAGGCAGCAGCTCCGGCAGCAGGCGCAGGTTCTGTTAAAGTTTCCGCAGCCGTTCCTGGAAAAGTTGTAAAAATCGTTGCATCTGTTGGACAGAGCGTAAAAGCTGGTGACAGCGTAGTGATCGTTGAGTCCATGAAGATGGAGATCCCGGTTGTTGCTCCTCAGGACGGAACAATCGCCAGCATCGATGTTGCAGAGGGTGCTGCCGTTGAAAATGGAGATACTCTTGCAACAATGAACTAAACAGGAGGTAGACAAATGTCTTATGTAACAAATACCCTGTCAAACCTGATCCATCAGACAGCATTTTTCAACCTTACCTGGGGAAACTACCTGATGATCGCAGTGGCATGTGTGTTCTTATATCTTGCCATTAAACATGGTTTTGAGCCGCTGCTGTTGGTTCCGATCGCTTTTGGTATGCTTCTGGTAAATATTTATCCGGACATTATGCTGAGCATTGAGGATTCATCCAATGGCGTTGGCGGACTTCTTCATTATTTTTACTTAATGGATGAGTGGAGTATTCTTCCTTCACTGATCTTCCTGGGTGTCGGTGCGATGACAGACTTCGGTCCGCTGATCGCAAACCCGATCAGCTTCCTGATGGGAGCAGCTGCACAGCTTGGTATTTACCTTGCATACTTCCTTGCAATTTTCCTTGGATTTAATGGTAAAGCAGCAGCAGCGATCTCTATCATTGGTGGTGCTGACGGCCCGACTTCCATTTTCCTTGCAGGTAAGCTTGGACAGTCTTCTCTTATGGGACCGATCGCAGTGGCAGCATATTCCTATATGTCCCTGGTACCGATCATCCAGCCTCCGATCATGAAGGCATTCACAACAGAGAAAGAGCGTAAGATCAAAATGGCGCAGCTCCGTCCTGTTACAAAACTTGAGAAGATCCTTTTCCCGATCGTTATCACAATCGTTGTTTGCCTGATCCTTCCGACAACAGCTCCCCTTGTTGGTATGCTGATGCTCGGAAACCTGTTCCGTGAGTCCGGAGTTGTTAAACAGCTTTCTGAAACAGCTTCCAACGCTCTTATGTACATCGTAGTAATCCTTCTCGGAACATCTGTAGGTGCTTCCACAAGTGCTGAGGCGTTCCTGAACGTAGATACACTGAAGATCGTAGTTCTTGGTCTTGTTGCCTTTGCCTGCGGTACTTTTGGTGGTGTTATGCTTGGTAAGCTTCTCTGCAAGGTTACTCACGGAAAGATCAATCCTCTGATCGGATCAGCCGGTGTTTCTGCCGTTCCTATGGCAGCCCGTGTATCCCAGAAGGTTGGTGCTGAGGCAGATCCTACAAACTTCCTGCTGATGCATGCGATGGGACCGAACGTTGCTGGTGTTATCGGTACAGCGGTTGCTGCCGGTACATTCATGGCGATCTTTGGTGTCTAACCCATTGTCTTATAAAAATTTGTAAGGAGAATAATTATGGCAGAAATAGAGAAAAAACCTGTGAAAGTTGTGGAAACGATCCTGCGTGACGCTCATCAGTCCCTGATCGCTACACGTATGAGCACAGAGCAGATGCTTCCGATCATTGAGAAGCTTGACAAAGTCGGCTACTATGCAGTAGAGTGCTGGGGCGGTGCTACTTTCGATGCTTCCTTACGTTTCCTGAAAGAGGATCCGTGGGAAAGACTTCGTAAACTTCGTGACGGTTTCAAAAACACAAAGCTTCAGATGCTGTTCCGTGGACAGAACATCCTTGGATATCGTCCATATGCAGATGATGTAGTAGAGTATTTTGTACAGAAATCCGCAGCTAACGGTATCGATATCATCCGTATCTTTGACTGTATGAATGACCTTCGTAACCTTCAGACAGCTGTAAAAGCAGCAAACAAGGAGAAAGCACATGCACAGGTTGCAATGGCTTACACACTTGGTGATGCTTACACACTTGATTACTGGACAGATCTTGCAAAACGTATCGAGGATATGGGTGCAGATTCCATCTGTATCAAAGATATGGCAGGACTTCTTGTTCCGTACAAAGCTACAGAGCTTGTTCAGGCTCTCAAAGAGACTGTTAAGATCCCGATCGATCTTCATTCTCACTATACATCCGGTGTTGCTTCCATGACATATATGAAGGCAGTAGAGGCAGGTGTTGATATCATCGACACAGCAATGTCTCCGTTTGCTCTTGGAACATCCCAGCCGGCAACAGAGGTTATGGTTGAGACCTTCAAGGGAACACCATATGATACAGGATTTGATCAGCAGCTTCTCGCTGAGATCGCTGACTACTTCCGCCCGATGCGTGATGAGGCTCTTGATACAGGTCTTCTCAATCCGAAGAACCTTGGTGTAAACATCAAGACTCTTCTGTATCAGGTACCAGGCGGAATGCTTTCCAACCTGACATCACAGCTGAAAGAGCAGCATGCCGAGGATAAATTCTACGAAGTACTTGAGGAAGTTCCGCGTGTACGTAAAGACCTTGGTGAGCCACCGCTTGTTACACCGTCCTCTCAGATCGTTGGTACACAGGCTGTATTTAACGTGATCATGGGCGAGCGTTACAAGGTTGTCACAAAAGAGACAAAAGACGTGTTAAGTGGTAAGTATGGCGCAACAGCCAGACCGTTCAATCCGGAAGTACAGAAAAAATGTATCGGAGATATTGAACCGATCACATGCCGTCCGGCAGATCTTCTGGAGGATGAGCTTGATAAGCTTGAGAGCGAGATGGCACAGTACAAGGAGCAGGATGAGGATGTTCTCACATATGCACTGTTCCCGCAGGTTGCCATGGACTTCTTTAAATATCGCCAGGCTCAGAAGACAAAAGTTGATGAGACTGTAGCAGATACCAAGAACGGCGCATACCCGGTATAAAGCACACATAGAAATGCAGATGCATTTCAAAACAGGAAAAGGAGCTTGCTGTATGCAGGCTCCTTTGTGCATAAAAAAGATAAAAAAGGCAGGATAACAGGTAATGTCCAAAGTTGCGATCATAGGCGGCGGTGCCGCCGGAATGCTCTGCGGTGTATATGCTGCGCGCAGAGGACACCAGGTTCACATACTGGAAAAAAATGAGAAACTCGGAAAAAAGCTTTTCATCACCGGAAAGGGACGGTGCAACGTCACCAATGATTCCGATACCGAAGAACTTTTTCCGGCAGTGATGTCAAACCGCAAATTTCTTTACAGTGCTTTCTACACCTATGGAAGCAGAGATGTGATGGAATTTTTTGAGGAGGCAGGAGTGCCGCTGAAAACAGAGCGTGGAAACCGGGTTTTTCCGGTATCGGATCATTCATCAGATATTATCCGTGCGCTTGAGCGGGAACTGAAAAAAGCCGGAGCGCAGATCCATCTTCATACAGAGGTAAAGGAAGTTTGTACACAGGATGAAAAAGTTACCGGTGCATTACTTTCGGACGGTACCTTTTTTGAAGCGGATACTGTGGTAGTTGCCACAGGAGGGCTTTCCTACCCGTCCACAGGTTCCACAGGAGATGGATATCGTTTTGCTGCTGAAACGGGACATAAAGTTGTTTCCCAGTCACCATCACTGGTACCACTGGTGGCAAAAGAAGATTATGTTTCCAAACTTCAGGGCCTTTCCCTTCGGAATGTGGAGCTTACAGTAAAATCCGGCAAAAAAGTTCTCTATAAAGATTTCGGCGAGATGATGTTTACTCATTTCGGAGTGACAGGACCGCTGATCCTTTCCGCCAGTGCCCAGATCGGCAAAAAGCTGGAAAAGGAGCCTTTGGAGGCTTTCCTGGATCTGAAGCCGGCGCTTGATGCAGAACAGCTTGACGCCCGAATCCTGCGTGAATTTGATGCAAATCATAACAAGCAGTTTAAAAATGTGATCGGTGTTCTTTTTCCGTCTTCTCTGACTCCGATCATGATCGAAATTGGCGGTATCCCCGGGGAAAAACCGGTACATGAGATCTCCAGGGAAGAGCGTCAGGCTTTTGGCCGTCTGATCAAGGCTTTTCCGTTTACGATCACGGGAATGGGAGAGTTTAAGGAAGCAATCATCACAAGAGGCGGTGTGTCAGTAAAAGAGATACAGCCATCCACAATGGAATCCAAAAAAATAAAAAATCTGTATTTTACAGGTGAAGTACTGGATCTGGATGCAGTGACCGGTGGCTATAATCTTCAGATCGCATGGTCTACAGCGTATGCGGCAGCTCAGGCGATAGAATAACAGAAAAGAGGAAGGAGCAACGATTATGGGTATTAATATTGCAATTGACGGACCGGCAGGTGCAGGAAAAAGCACAATTGCAAAAAAAGTGGCAAAGGAGCTGTCCTTTATTTATGTAGATACAGGGGCAATGTATCGTGCTATGGCACTTTATCTTCTGGAAAAAGGGATCAGCGGTGACGAAAAAATCTCTGAAGCCTGTCACGATGCGGATATCTCTATCCGTTATGAGAACGGTGAGCAGCAGGTGATCCTGAACGGAAAGAATGTAACTGCGTTCCTCCGTAAGGAAGAGGTAGGAAATATGGCATCTGTAAGCTCTGCAAATCCGGAGGTGCGTGCACATCTTCTGAAGCTGCAGCGCAATCTTGCAGCCGAGAATAATGTAGTTATGGACGGAAGAGATATCGGAACCACCATTCTTCCCAATGCGGAAGTGAAGATCTTTCTGACTGCAAGTGCAAAGACCCGTGCCAGCAGACGATACCTGGAGCTTACAGAGAAGGGTGAAGCCTGCGATATGGATGAGATCCTGAAAGATATTGTTGACAGAGATGAGAGAGATATGAACCGCGCGGTTTCTCCGCTTAAAAAAGCAGAGGATGCTGTTCTTGTTGATTCATCTGAGATGGGAATTGACGAAGTGGTTGCGAGTATCCTTTCCGTATACAGAAAAAGGGTGAATGGATGAACGTAAAAGTTGCAGAAACTGCCGGCTTCTGTTTCGGCGTACAAAGAGCAGTTGACCGTGTTTATGAGCTGATCGGTTCCGATGCAGCACCGATCTACACACTGGGCCCGATCATCCATAATGAGGAGGTTGTCTCAGATCTCGAAAAAAAAGGTGTGGCTGTGATCTGTGAGAAGGATCTTGGCAGCCTGAAGGGCGGCACTGTTGTGATCCGTTCCCATGGAGTAGGCCGCAGAGTTTATAACACGATCAAAAAATATGGTCTCGGATATGTAGATGTTACCTGTCCTTTTGTGCTGAAGATCCACAAGATCGTTGAGAGAGAAAGCTCCAGAGGTGCCCATATTGTGATCATCGGTGATCCGGGCCATCCGGAAGTACAGGGGATCTGCGGATGGTGTCAGGGACCATATACAGTGATCAGAAATGCTGAGGATGCTGAGAAATTCAATATTTCTCCGGAAAAAGAAGTATGTGTAGTGTCCCAGACGACATTTAATTACAACAAATTTCAAGAATTAGTTGAAATTCTCCGCAAAAAGAGTTATGATAATAATGTTTTAAATATTTTAAATATTTTAAACACTATTTGTAATGCTACCGAAGAACGGCAGAAAGAAGCTAAAGCGATAGCCGGAGAGGTAGACACTATGCTGGTCGTAGGTGGCCGACATAGCTCCAATACTCAAAAGCTGTTTGAAATATGTAAAAAGGAATGTGGAAATACTTACTATATACAAACACCTGTAGACTTGGATTCTGAAATGTTCCAATGCAGTAGTTGTGTAGGTATTACAGCAGGGGCTTCCACCCCAAAGAAAATTATTGAGGAGGTTCAAGAACATGTCAGAGTTAAGTTTTGAACAGATGCTGGAAGATTCCGTAAAAACAATCAGAAATGGAGAGATCGTACAGGGTACCGTCATCGATGTTAAAGATGATGAGATCATCCTGAATATCGGCTATAAAGCAGACGGTATCATCACAAAGAACGAGTACACAAACGATTCAAGCGTTGTGCTTACAGACGTTGTTAAACCTGGCGATACCATGGAAGCAAAGGTTCTCAAAGTAAACGACGGAGAGGGACAGGTTACACTTACCTACAAACGTCTTGCTGCAGAGAAAGGCAACAAACGTCTTGAGGAGGCATTCGAGAACCAGGAGGTTCTGAAGGCTCCTGTAACACAGGTACTTGACGGTGGTCTTTGTGTCAATGTTGAGGAAGCAAGAGTATTCATTCCTGCAAGCCTTGTATCTGACACATATGAGAAAGATCTTTCCAAATATGCAGATCAGGAGATCGAGTTCGTTATCACAGAGTTCAACCCAAGAAGACGCCGTATCATCGGTAACCGCAAACAGCTTCTTCTTGCTGAGAAAGCTGAGAAACAGAAAGAGCTTCTTGCTAAGATCAACGTAGGCGATAAAGTTGAGGGTGTTGTTAAGAATGTTACAGATTTCGGTGCATTCATCGACCTCGGCGGAGCAGACGGACTTCTTCACATCTCTGAGATGTCCTGGGGCAGAGTAGAGAACCCGAAGAAGGTATTCAATGTAGGTGATAAAGTTACAGTTCTTATCAAAGATATCAACGGAGACAAGATCGCACTTTCCCTTAAATTCCCGGAGGAGAACCCATGGCTTACAGCTGCTGAGGACTTCGCAGTAGGAAACGTAGTAAAGGGCAAAGTTGCACGTATGACAGATTTCGGTGCATTTGTTGAGCTTGCACCTGGAGTAGATGCTCTTCTTCATGTATCTCAGATCTCCAGAGAGCACGTTGCGAAACCATCTGATGTACTTTCCATCGGTCAGGAGATCGAGGCTAAGGTTGTTGATTTCAATGGCGAAGACAGAAAGATCAGCCTCAGCATGAAAGCACTCGAGGATAATTCTGCAGAGCAGACAGAGGAGTAATTTCTCAGAAGCTGTACAGCAGTTGAATATTTTGAATTTCAGAGGCCGTCACATTTAATTGTGACGGCCTTTTTTTGATTGGAATTGCGTAACAGAGAGATATTATTTAAGAACAGAAAGATAATATGGCAGGCAGTGTTTCAGATAGGTTTTCTGTTTTAAAGGATCATGCAGAAAAGCTTCTGTTACAGGGAACCAGGTGTAACAGGTTTCCCTTTTGGCAGGTCTTCGGAGCTTTTTGTCCATGCAGGCACTTAAGGCTTTTGGTATGGCAGTGTCTTCGGAAGGGATGTAATCGTAATCCTTATAATTGGAGTAGTATTGCTTTAAACGTCCATTTTGAGACTTTACAAGAAGACGGACACAGTTATTCTGTCCAATTATGTAGATTTCTTCACTATGATTTGAAAATTTAACAGGCAGATCGTAATTAGTTTTAATGGTAAAGGCCAATTGATCGTCTTGAATTTCACAATTTAGTGCTTCGTAATCTTCATTGAAAAGAGCAAGATAGGACAGCATTGAGAAAATTTTTCCAAGTCCCAGAAGATCTTCCCGGTTATGCCCCATAACGATCTCTGACGCTTCCGGTTTCTTTCCGGAAGCGAATTGTTTGTAAAGACGGATGCAGGCACCTCCATCACAGTAGTTCCGTTCAGTGATACCGAGAAATGATTCCATAGAAGGCTGATTCATCCGTGAAAGCTTCAGAAGTCCCTTGAGCGGCTTTAGTTCCCGGTAAAGGTCCAGAGAAGGCAGCTTTGCAAAAGGGGAAGGCAGTCCGTGGATCTGATATCGTGCATCCAGATAAGGCTGGTCAAAGCTGTCACCGTTATATTGGATCGTACATGAAAAATTCTGAAGGAATTCAGAAAATGTTTTCAGAAGTTCAGGTTCTTCCTCTTCGTTTTCAATCATCCACTGGTACATCTGCCAGTTGTTTTCTTCGTAGGCTACAGCACCGATCAGATACAGAAAAGTGGAATTTCGTGATAGTCCTGTAGTTTCAATATCATAGAAAAGCGGTACAAAACGCTCTGAAAATCCATGATTTTTAGTCAATTTTTTAACAGTCTTAAAGTCTGGAAACCCTTGTAAAATCGGCATTTTTTTAACGATCATGTTAATTTTCTCCTTTATGGATTGTATCTGATTATACACAAAAAAATTGCTTTTCAATAGTGCAATTTAAAGTGAAATGAGTTATAGTTATTAGTAGAGTTGATGATAAAAAACAGGAAATGGTACTGGATTTATGTAGGGATTGACAGTGAAAAAATGACTATTATCGCTTCATAAATTAGTTATTCATTTACAGCTTTTTATGAGCTGGTGAATATCTTCTACTGAAGTATATCACAGGATCGTGTCTGGATTCAATCTTTCATACATATCCTGCTCAAAGCAGAAGCTACTTTGTTACTGTTCGCTGGTAATGTTTCGCGAAATGATTTATGGGAGCGAAATAGATCTTGTTTGTCTTGGATGAAATAAGAAAAGGAAAATCAGAAACACAGAATCAACTTTAAAAAAGAGTATATGCGCAACGCAGAAATACCATGTACATGTACTTGCAAAAATAAAGGAGGAGATGAGATCTATGGCATTTTTAACCTTCAGGGGTGGTATCCATCCTTATGACGGCAAAGATTTGTCAAAAAACTGTCCTGTCGAGAAGTATCTGCCGAAGGGAGATCTGGCAATTCTTGTTTCTCAGCACATCGGAGCTCCGGCCAAGCCGATCGTAAAAAAAGGTGATCATGTGCTTGCAGGACAGAAAATCGCAGAAGCAGGAGGATTTGTTTCCGCACCGATACACTCGTCTGTATCAGGAACCGTAAAGGGAATCGAGAAACGTCTGACCGCAGTAGGCGCCATGGGTGATGCGATCATCATTGAGAATGACGGTCTGTACGAATCTGTGGAATATGCACCTGCAAAGCTTTCGGATCTTTCCAAGGAGGATATCCTGAAAAGGATTCAGGAAGGCGGAGTTGTTGGTCAGGGTGGTGCAGGTTTCCCGACACATGTAAAGCTCTCACCAAAGGAACCCGACAAGATCGATCATATCCTGGTCAACGGTGCGGAATGTGAGCCTTATATCACCAGTGACTACCGAAGGATGATGGAAGAACCGGAAAGTATTGTTGGTGGTCTGGAAGTAATCCTGAAAGCTTTCCCGAAGGCAGTGGGATGTATCTGCATCGAGGATAACAAACCGGATTGTATTGCCAGGATGAAAGAAGCCATCAAAGGCAAAGAGCGTATGGAAGTAAAAGAGCTTAAGACCAAATACCCTCAGGGTGGTGAGCGTACACTGATCTATGCGGTAACAGGCAGAGAGATCAATTCCACTATGCTTCCGGCAGACGTAGGATGCGTGGTTGATAACGTAGAGACTGTTACTTCTGTTTATAAGGCAGTGATCCTCGGACAGCCGGTCATCAGCCGTAATGTAACGGTTACCGGAGACGGAATCCGCACACCGAAGAACTTTTCCGTTCTTACAGGCACAGATCTGTCTGAACTGGTAGATGCTGCAGGCGGACTGAAGGAAAAGATCGCAAAAGCAATCTCCGGCGGACCGATGATGGGATTTGCGCTGTATGATCTTCATATTCCATGTACGAAGACAACTTCTTCCCTGCTTTTCCTGGAGCGTGACGCAGTTTCCGAGGCGAAGCAGATCCAGACTGCATGTATCAATTGCGGACGTTGTGTAAGCGTCTGTCCGGGCCATGTGGTTCCGGCCCGCCTTGCAACTCTTGCAGAACACGGTGATATGGCAGGCTTCGAAAAAATGGATGGTATGGAATGCTGCGAGTGCGGCTGCTGCAGTTACATCTGTCCGGCCAAACGACCTCTGACTCAGAGTATTAAATCTATGAGAAAAATGGTTCTTGCAGAGCGCAAGAAAAAGAAATAGGGGGAGGAATAACAATGGAACAAATGTATAACGTATCATCTAATCCCCATATCAGGGATAAAATGACCACCAGCCGTATTATGCAGCTGGTAGTGATCGCACTTCTGCCGACAACACTTTTCGGTATCTGGAACTTTGGAGTGCATGCACTCCTTGTAGTGCTGGCGACGGTTGCATCCAGTGTGTTTTTTGAATGGCTGTATGACCGACTGATGCATAAAAAGAATACAACTACTGATTTCAGTGCAGTTGTAACAGGACTTCTGCTTGCACTGAACATGCCGCCCCAGATCCCGATCTGGATGCCGATCCTTGGCAGTGCTTTTGCGATCATTGTTGTAAAACAGCTGTTCGGTGGACTTGGACAGAACTTTATGAACCCGGCTCTTGCAGGAAGATGTTTCCTTATGATCTCTTTTGCCGGAAAAATGACTAACTTTGCAGTTTCCAAAAGCTCCCATGCTGTTGTAGATGCGGTTACACAGGCAACACCTCTGGCAGCGCTTAAAAGCCAGGGATTCATTGAGGGGACTTCTATTCCTGTAAAGAATCTCTTCCTTGGTAATATCCAGGGTACCATCGGTGAGACTTCTGCCCTGGCGATCCTCATCGGTGCAGTGATCCTTCTCGCATTTAAGATCATCGATCTGAAGGTACCTCTTACATATATTGGAAGTTTTGCAGTATTTGTCATTTTCTATATGTTGGGAACAGGCAAAGGCTTTGACGTAAACTATCTTTTCAGTCATATCTTTGGAGGCGGTCTGATGCTTGGTGCCTGGTTTATGGCAACCGATTATGTGACGACTCCGATCACTCCGAAAGGTCAGCTGGTATATGGCTGCTGCCTCGGTATCGTGACAGCGGTATTCCGTCTCTTTGGTGGTTCCGCAGAGGGCGTTTCCTATGCGATCATTTTCTGCAATCTTCTGGTTCCGCTTATTGAAAAAGTAACAAAACCGGTTGCTTTTGGAAAAGGAGGCAAGAAATAATGGGTAAGATTATCAGAAATACATTGATCCTTACGATCATTACAGTAGTTGCCGGCCTTGGCCTTGGACTGGTTTACGAAGTTACCAAAGAACCCATTGCAAGAACCGAGGAACAGGCAAAAAAAGAAGCATGGCAGACTGTATTCAGTGATGTAAGCCTGGAAGATTTTAAAGCTGTAGATGTAGACAAGGAAGCAGCAGATAAAACAGTTGCAGATCTTGGAATCAAAGCAACCGTAGATGAAGTCTGTGAAGCAGCAGATGAAGGCTATGTGGTAACTGTAACCGATAAAGAGGGTTACGGCGGTGATATCCAGATCACAGTTGGTGTAACAAAAGACGGTACCGTCAGCGGCGTTTCCATTCTTTCCATCAGTGAGACTGCCGGACTTGGAATGCGTGCTACAGAAGCGAAGTTCCAGGAACAGTATGTTGGAAAGAATACCGATAAATTCTATGTATCCAAGGACGGCGGCGAAGGTGAGCCTATTGATGCTATCAGTGGTGCGACCATCACATCCAGAGCTTTTACCGGTGCAGTCAATACAGCTATCGGCTATTGCAAAAACGCATTTTAGGAGGGTAGTTGAATATGAATAATTGTGGTGAAAGATTAAAAAACGGCATTATAACCGAAAATCCGATTTTCGTCCTGATGCTTGGTATGTGTCCTACCCTTGCGGTAACGACTTCTGCGATCAATGGTATTGGTATGGGACTTTCCACAACCGTAGTTCTGGTTATGTCAAACATGCTCATCTCCATGTTGCGTAAGGTTATCCCGGATTCTGTCAGAATGCCGGCCTTTATCGTAGTTGTAGCATCGTTTGTAACTATCGTACAGTTTCTGATGGAGGGCTTTACTCCTTCTCTTTATGAGTCACTTGGAATTTACATTCCACTGATCGTTGTTAACTGTATCATTCTGGGACGTGCAGAGAGTTATGCTTCCAAGAACCCTGTCCTTCCGTCTATCTTTGACGGACTTGGAATGGGTCTTGGCTTTACAGTGGGCCTGGTTGCCATTGGTCTTGTAAGAGAGATCCTTGGTTCCGGAAAGGCTTTCGGAGCACAGATCATTCCGGTTGCTGATGCAGCTACCGGTGCTGCCGGCTATACCCCGATCACTATCTTTATCCTTGCACCTGGAGCATTTCTGGTTCTTGCCGGACTTGCAGCGATCCAGAACAAAGTAAAGATCAACATGGCAAAGAAGGGCAAAGATGTTTCCAAGATCCAGTCCGGCTGTGGCTCCAATTGTGCGACCTGCGGCGGATGTCCTTCCGACAAAGAATAAAAAGGGGGAATAGAAAATGGCAAGCTTGATGTTGATCGCAATTGGTTCTGCGCTTTGCAGTAACGTTGTATTGAGTCAGTTCCTGGGAATCTGTTCTTTCCTTGGAGTTTCCAAGAAAACAGAAACCGCAGCCGGCATGGGTGGTGCGGTTGTATTCGTTATTACTATTGCATCTTTTGTTGCAGGACTGCTTTATAAATTCATCCTGGTACCGACCCATTTTGAGTATCTGAAAACGATTGTATTTATCCTGGTTATCGCGGCACTGGTACAGATCGTAGAAATGTTTCTCAAGAAATTTGTACCATCCCTTTACAAGGCACTTGGTGTATACCTCCCTCTGATCACAACAAACTGTGCAGTTCTTGGTGTAGCACTGAACAATGTTAAATATGAATACAGCATTCTTGAAAGTGTTGTCAACGGATTTGCCACAGGTGTAGGTTACCTGATCGCAATTGTATTACTTGCGGGAATCCGTGAAAAAATGGAATACAACGATATTCCGGAATCCTTCCAGGGTATGCCGATCGTTCTGCTTACGGCAGCACTGATGGCTATTGCATTCTTTGGATTCTCCGGAATCGTATAGGAGGAAGAAGAGCATGAGTATAACAGGAATTATTATGGCTGCAGTCATTGTCGGCGGTACTGGTTTATTCATTGGTATCTTCCTCGGACTTGCAGACAAGAAATTAACCGTTAAGGTAGATGAAAAGGAAGAAGCCATTCTCGGCGTTCTTCCAGGAAATAACTGTGGTGGTTGTGGATATCCGGGATGTTCCGGACTCGCTGCCGCAATTGCAAAGGGAGAAGCTCCTGTAGATCAGTGTCCGGTTGGCGGTGCTCCTGTTGCAGCCAAGATTGGCGCGATCATGGGACAGGAAGTAAAAGAAACCGCACGTCAGGTTGCTTTTGTAAAATGTGCGGGAACCTGTGATAAGACGACTGTGAAATATGAGTACACAGGTGTGGAAGACTGCGAGATGATGGCTTTCATCCCTGGCAGCGGTGCAAAAAACTGTACATTTGGATGTATGGGCTTCGGAAGCTGTGTAAAGGCATGTCCATTTGATGCGATCCATATAGTGAATGGTATTGCGGTCGTAGATCAGGAAGCATGTAAAGCCTGTGGCAAATGTGTTGCCAAATGTCCGCGTCACCTGATCGAGCTGGTACCATATGACAAACAGACACGTGTAGCCTGCAGCTCCCACGCAAAAGGTAAGGCAGTTACAGTTGCCTGCGAGCTTGGCTGTATCGGCTGTAAAAAATGTGAGAAGAATTGTCCGTCCGAGGCGATCACAGTTACCGATTTCTGTGCACACATCGATTACGATAAGTGTACAGGCTGCGGTAAATGTAAGGAAGTTTGCCCAAGACATGTGATTCTGTAAAACAAAAAGGACTGCCTGTCACAGAAGTTTTCCGAGTGACGTGGCAGTTCTTTTTTGGAATAAAGCATGTTGTGCCCGATAATGCATAAATAAATACGTACAAGCTTTTGGTTATATTTCGATGAAAAATTGCAGTTTCCGGTTAAAAATATTTGACCGGTGAATTTCAAGGGGCTATAATAGGATATAAATATTCAGTATACTTCAAGGAGAACGAAATTCATGAGTAAGATTATTTTAACTGGCGACCGTCCGACGGGGCGCCTTCATGTAGGTCATTATGTTGGATCTCTGGCAGAGCGTGTGAAGCTGCAGAATTCCGGCTTATATGATGAGATTTATATTATGATCGCAGATGCCCAGGCACTTACAGATAATGCAGAGCATCCGGAGAAAGTACGTCATAACATTCTTCAGGTTGCTCTGGACTATCTGGCATGCGGGCTTGATCCGGAGAAATCCAATATTTTTATTCAGTCCATGGTTCCGGAGCTGACAGAACTTACCTTTTATTATATGAATCTGGTTACGGTAGCACGAGTACAGCGTAATCCTACCGTTAAATCCGAGATTAAGATGCGTAATTTTGAAGCCAGCATCCCAGTAGGCTTTTTCTGCTATCCGATCAGTCAGGCTGCGGATATTACTGCTTTCCGCGCAACACATGTACCGGTAGGTGAAGATCAGCTTCCGATGCTTGAGCAGTGCAAGGAGATCGTCCATAAATTCAATACCGTTTATGGTGACACACTGACAGATCCGGAAATTGTTCTTTCTTCCAATAAAGCATGCTTACGTCTTCCGGGAATTGACGGAAAGGCTAAGATGAGTAAGTCTCTCGGAAACTGCATCTATCTGTCTGATGAAGAAGATGTTGTGAAGAAAAAGATCATGTCCATGTTTACAGATCCGAATCATCTTCGTGTTCAGGATCCTGGTCGTGTAGAGGGAAATCCGGTATTTATCTATCTGGATGCCTTCAGCCGCCCGGAACATTTTGCTGAATTTCTGCCAGAGTATCAGAATCTGGATGAACTTAAGGCTCACTATCAGAGAGGTGGCCTTGGTGATGTGAAAGTCAAGAAGTTCCTGAATAATGTTATGCAGGCAGAGCTTGGACCGATCCGTGAAAGAAGGAAAATGTGGGAGCAGCGAACCGAAGATGTGTTCGATATCCTGAAAGCCGGTACAGAGGTTGCCAGAGAAAAAGCTGCCGCAACGCTTCATGATGTCCGTTCTTCTATGCGGATCAATTATTTTGAGGATCAGGATTTCCTTAATCAGTGATAGAAAACAGCGAGAGGAATCACAGGCTTGTATACAGGATCAACCCGGAGATTGTATTCCGGGTTGATTTTTTTTGAAAATTATGTTACTATTGCGTTCATATGGGAAACAGATGTTCAGCTGTTTCAGGGAAGGAGCCTTGAGATTTGATTTCTTTTGTAAAAGGTACCGTAGCAGATATCGGTGAAAATTGTCTGGTTGTGGAAAATGGCGGAATTGGTTATGAGATTTATATGACAGGACAGGATCTTGGGAAAGCACGGATAGGCGATGAAAAGAAGATCCATACCTTTCTCTATGTGCGGGAGGATATTCTACAGCTATATGGTTTTTTTTCGAAGGATGATCTTGGCATGTTCAAGCTTCTGATCGGTGTCAACGGAGTCGGACCTAAAGGCGCTCTGGGTATCCTTTCCGGGATCAGTGCAGACGAGCTTCGTTTTGCAGTGCTTTCCGATGATGTAAAAACAATCTCCAAGGCCCCTGGAATCGGGAAAAAGACAGCCCAGAAAATGATCCTGGAGCTGAAAGACAAGCTGAAGCTGGAAGATGCTTTTGAGATGAAACTGGCGCATCAGCAGGAAGAAGCAGCTGAGGGAGCATCTGATCTGAGGGATAGTCGTCAGGAAGCGGTGGAGGCGCTTGTCGCATTAGGATACAGTTCTGCAGATGCCCTTCGTGCAGTACGAAAGGTACCGGAAGATGTGCCGGCAGATGATGTAGAAGCAATTCTTCGGGCTGCACTGAAAAATTTTTAACAAATGTAGCAAGAATTCTCCCACCTCTTCAGATGGTGAGATGAATTGCACATCTGAGCATATCTGCTTAAAAAAATCTCTATAGTATAAAAGAAACACTTGTTCTCCTTTCCCTGATGTAGTATACTGAAAAAGAACAATTAGTTCATAAATACATATCCGTC
>NZ_JANFYP010000090.1:0-509 GCF_024460535.1 Blautia sp. MSK.18.38
TACACCCTTACCATTGAAGAAGCGTCAAAATATTTCCGTATCGGAGAAAACAAGTTAAGACGATTGGCAGAGGAAAACAAGGACGCTGGCTGGCTCATTATGAATGGCAACCGCATACAGATTAAACGCCGACAGTTTGAAAAGGTCATTGACAAATTGGACGCAATCTAATGCAAATGAGCCTTGTATGTGTTATGATGAATACAAGTCATATCAAGGCTCTTTCCAACAAGGAAAGGAGCAGACACCATGAAAGAAAAAAGACGGGATAGCAAAGGACGTATCCTGCATACTGGAGAGAGCCAACGAACAGACGGGAAATACTTATATAAATATGTGGACGCATTTGGAAACACAAAATATGTGTATGCTTGGAGATTGACACCCACAGACCCGACACCAAAGGGAAAACGGGAAAAACCCTCACTTCGTGAACTGGAACAGCAGATAAGACGGGATATTGAGGACGGTATCGACAGCACAGGCAAGAAAATGACGCTTTGCCAACT
>NZ_JANFYP010000091.1:0-504 GCF_024460535.1 Blautia sp. MSK.18.38
ACTTGTGGCAAACTTATTGGGACGACCTCTGGTTGTCCATAAGTGCGCCCTTCATAAAAAAGCAATGAAGGGAATGAAAACCTCATCCCCTCCGCCATTACACTTCCTCCATATCGGTATTTGTTTCTTTCTGCATTGCCTTTGAGAAAAATTTCCCGTTGGCTTCCTGCTTTTTCAGAAAACCAATCAGCTTTGGGATGTCTTCTTCCTCAATAGGCGAACCAAGAACGGATTCCACCGCACCGCCAACCTGACAGAGCCTATGGGTTCGTTTTTTACTTTCTTCGGCTTTCTTTCGCTTCAGAAGTTCTTTCTTCTGTGCTGCATATCTTTTCGCCTTTTCAAGGCTTTCCTGCTCTTTCTTTTCCATTTCAAGCATTCGTTCTTCATAACTTTTTGTTGATTTTGCCATTATTACATTCTCCTTTCTCTTGCAAACATAAGTTCTTGGTTGCGTATCAGAAGAAGCACATGGTATAATCTTCTTGCGTGTAGGTATATCAT
>NZ_JANFYP010000092.1:0-470 GCF_024460535.1 Blautia sp. MSK.18.38
TTTTAGATGCAGCGTTCGGGACGGATTGCTTAAAAACATCGTTTCAGATGCGATACTCTATCATTAATCTGCCAAACATCAATCTGGGGCAGTTGCAGATAATTCTCGCAGCAGCGGGCTTACTTTCTGTATTAGCAACGGTTAGCTGTACGTTGTTCCTGTCTGCAAAATGTAAAGACACATTGACAGTTTTGCTGATCTCTATTGTAGTTCTTCTCATGCCGCTTTTTGCATATGTGGCGATGGGAGCAACATGGCTCTCTACCATACTTCCATCTGCCGGAATTGGTATGCAGAACAATTTCCTTTCTCAGCTTGCAGATTTCAATTATCTGAATATCGGTGGAATGAGTTTCTGGACACCGCATGTTATTTTGATTTCGGCAGGAATTGAATTATTTGTGTTTACATTCTTGGCGATTCATTCCTATTGCAGACATCAGGTAGCATAAAAGAAGTTCAAAATAGAA
>NZ_JANFYP010000093.1:0-461 GCF_024460535.1 Blautia sp. MSK.18.38
AAGGATATTTGATTAACTTAATCAAATTTCATGTATGCAGTTTTCAAGGTACAATATTGATTGGCTTATTATCACTAAGCCAATGGGCTTAAGTGGACTCGAACCACCGACCTCACGCTTATCAGGCGTGCGCTCTAACCAGCTGAGCTATAAGCCCATCTTGAAATCTTTCGATTTCAGTGGAGATGAAGAGATTCGAACTCTCGACCCCCTGCTTGCAAGGCAGGTGCTCTCCCAACTGAGCTACATCCCCATTTGATCTGGCAGCCACCTGCTCTCCCACACCGTCTCCAGTGCAGTACCATCGGCCGCTTAGGTCTTAACCGTCGTGTTCGGGATGGGAACGGGTGTGTCCCCTAAGCGCATCGCTACCAGAAATATCATTATTCAGTTGCCTTGATAACTCAACAGTAAAACACATCTTGTTTCTCTACTTTTTCCTTAGAAAGGAGGTGATCCAG
>NZ_JANFYP010000094.1:0-442 GCF_024460535.1 Blautia sp. MSK.18.38
CAAACCCTTGAAAATACTAAGTTTGTAGCAAGTGAACTTTCCCTTACTCTTTCCCTTGTGTTACATTCTCCCATTGGTTTTCATGAACCTTAATATGGGAAAAATTAAGGGAAAGAAAATTTCATAACACAATATAACATATAACAATAACGACATGGTGAACTGATTGAAATGTTTTCGATATTTAACTCTGTAACTGATTATCAAAAGAAAATGGAGATAAGATACGATGAGAACAATTTATGCAGAATACAACATAAACCACGATAGTATTGATGTTTACACAAGTGCCGGATATATGCTTCGCATTGATTGCTGGGAAGCTGAAAAAAATTTAAAAACCACATATGGATCAGAATGTGCGCTTACTTCATTGGCTGTGGATGAGCCTTTGGAATATGCAAGATTATATCTTGATGGCAATTTACAGATGTGGGTGGAT
>NZ_JANFYP010000095.1:0-437 GCF_024460535.1 Blautia sp. MSK.18.38
ATGAAGGGCGCACTTATGGACAACCAGAGGTCGTCCCAATAAGTTTGCCACAAGTGGCAACCGGTCTGCGTTCACGCTTGCCGGGCTCGTTCCGTCGGCGGGGCTTTCAGCCAGACCTGCTCATGCCGCAGGAGGCACTCTTCGCCAGAGGGGCGCATTCCATGCAGGCTGCTATGCGCAGGGCACTCTTACGCAGAGGGCGTTCCGGCAATGCTGCTTTTCCTAAAACCGAAAGCAATGTTGCCGGAAATCTATGCCGGATGTGCAGAAAGGAGGCATCCAGACATGGCGATTTTTCATTACACAGTCAAAATAGTCGGACGTAGTAAAGGGAAATCTGTTATCTCCGCTTCCGCATATCTCAATGGGGATGTGATGAAAAATAAGGAAACCGGGCGAATCAGTTATTACACTTCTAAAAAAGAAGTGGTCTACAC
>NZ_JANFYP010000096.1:0-411 GCF_024460535.1 Blautia sp. MSK.18.38
AAATATATTTGTCCTTGTAACAATTCTCGGACATTTGCCTGTTATACTATCTGCAAAAAGAAAAGGAAGTGATAATATGAAGCATATTTTAATTGTCGAAGATGATAATCTTTTGAATAAAACGCTTACTTATAATTTGGAATTGGACGGTTACACAATAACTTCTGTTCTGAATGCAAGGACAGCCGCTGAATCATTAAAAACAAACATTTTTGATTTGGTATTGCTGGATATAAATTTACCAGACGGAAATGGTTATGACCTATGCCGTCTTATCAAGCCAGAGCATCCTGATACAGTAGTTATATTTCTAACTGCCAACGATCAGGAAAGCGATCAGATACGAGGATATGAAGCTGGTGCAGTGGATTATATCACGAAACCTTTTTCGATTAGTGCTTTGCAGCGAAA
>NZ_JANFYP010000097.1:0-409 GCF_024460535.1 Blautia sp. MSK.18.38
CGAGCCCGTGAAGAAAGCTACGGATCGGTACGCAGGTTAAAATTGATTCAAAAAACGATTAACCATCAACAGAACATGTATGTAGTTTTGAATATACAATCGTAGAAAAGTGGCTTAAACAGCCACTTTTTTTGTGCTATAATAAAGAAATATTTTACCATCAATTTCCCTGTCAACTGAAAAAAGTTTCTCTATTTACAGTCCACAGCAAAACGAAAGGATTTATTTATCCAATGCGTTGTAAAACCCCTTGCTTCAGCTATGGGGATATAAGACGCGTCCATCGAATTTATGCAAGTAATTGAAGATGGACAAAATAGTAATTGTATTAACTAACAAATCATAGTATAATATAAATATAAACATAACATATGAATCAAACAACAATGTCGTCTATTCCTGTAAATAC
>NZ_JANFYP010000098.1:0-392 GCF_024460535.1 Blautia sp. MSK.18.38
TTGGTTTTCACGCACCAGCATCGTTGACTGTTTCTGCAGGAAATCATTCCGCTGATTGGTTACTTTCTCATACACTCTTGCCACCCTGATCCGCTGCTTCTCGCGGTTATGGGAATCTTTTTGTTTTCGGGAAAGCCTGCGCTGTTCTCTTATGAGTTTTCGCATTGAGCGTTCCAGATATCTGGGATTTGATACCGTATTTCCATTACTGTCGGAGTAGAACGCTTTGATTCCGACATCAATCCCTATCGTTCCGCCAGCATTTGAGCGTGGTTCCGGTTCAAAATCAACATTTAAAACCGCAAAATATTTTCCAGCCGGTGTGTGCTCAATGATCACGTGATTAATCTTTTCCACTTCCATCGACTGCCGTATTTTAACAAATCCAAGTT
>NZ_JANFYP010000099.1:0-385 GCF_024460535.1 Blautia sp. MSK.18.38
TTTCGTCTAATACAGGGATACGGATTCCATGACGGTCAGGGTTTTTCTTATCCTGCCACCAGTTCGGATGGGATTCATCAATCACGATATTTCCGTTTTTATCTCTGAGAAAATCCCAATCCTTGACTTCTTTCTTTCCCCAAGAATGATCCGGGTTAAAAGGACGCATAGTCAGAAGCAGATGGACATGGGGGTTGCCATCCCCTTTATCGTGGATACTCCAATCAGCACACATTCCTCTATCTACAAAAGTTTTTTGAATATAGTCAGTTGTATATTGAATTTGTTCCTGTCTGTTCCATTCTTTGGGAAGGGCAAATTCAAATGACCTGCCAAATTGGGCATCCGCACTTTTTTCAATCTTCAATACCTCATTCCATAACCT